>NZ_JBEPBI010000021.1:0-65712 GCF_040299045.1 Streptomyces sp. NPDC001027 | reverse complement strand
CTCGTCCCTGCCGCCACCCCCCCACCCCCCCCACGCCGGCGCGCCCCCCCAGCCCCCCCCCCCCCCCCCCGCGGCTGTGGCAGATATGGATGATTTTTCCGTTCCGTTACCTATTTCGGTACCTAGGAGACGAGGAGGTCGGTGTCGATGGTCCTCGCTCTGACTGTGTGCGGAATCGTCGTGGCCCTGGTGGCGCTGGGGTTGTTCGTCTTCGGTCTGCGCCGCAGACTCATCCAGCGCTCCGGCGGCACCTTCGACTGTTCCCTGCGCTGGGACGTCTCCGAGAAACCGGACACGAGCGGCAAGGGCTGGAGCTACGGCGTCGCCCGCTACAACGGCGACCGCATCGAGTGGTACCGCGTCTTCTCCTACGCGTACCGTCCGCGCCGGGTCCTGGAGCGCGGCTCGATCGAGGTGGCCGGCCGTCGGCTCCCCGAAGGCGAGGAGGAGCTGGCGTTGCTGTCCGACGCGGTGATCCTCGTCTGTCTGCACCGGGGCACGCGCCTGGAGCTGGCGATGAGCGAGGACGCGCTGACCGGGTTCCTCGCGTGGCTCGAGGCGGCCCCGCCCGGACAGCGGGTGAACGTGGCGTAGGCCCGTTCACCCGCTGGATCATCCGTGCTCTTGCGCGGCGGTCGTCACAGTCCGCTGTTGATGGCGCTCACCAGTTCACCGTTCGCGGTGTCGCCGCTGAACTCCCAGAAGAACGCGCCGCCGAGGCCCTGGCTCCTGGCCCAGGCCATCTTCCCGGCGATGGTGGCGGGGGTGTCGTAGGACCACCAGTTGCCGCCGCACTTCGCGTACGCCGTGCCGGCGACGGTTCCGGTCGCCGGACAGGACGTCTTGAGGACCTTGTAGTCCTCGATGCCCTGCTCGTAGGTGCCGGCCGCCGGGCCCGTGGCCGTGCCGCCCGGGGCGTCCTGGGTGACGCCGGTCCAGCCGCGGCCGTAGAAGCCGATGCCGATGAGCAGCTTGCTCGCGGGCACGCCCTTCGCCTTGAACTTGGCCATCGCGTCGGCCGTCGTGAAGCCGGCCTGCGGGATGCCGCTGTACGAGGTGAGCGGCGAGTGCGGGGCGGTCGGGCCCTGGGCCGCCCAGGCGCCGAAGAAGTCGTACGTCATCACGTTGTACCAGTTGACGTACTGCGCGGCGCCCGCGTAGTCGGCGGCGTCGATCTTGCCTCCGGCGGAGCCGTCGGCGGTGGTCGCCGCGGTGACCAGGTTGCCCGTGCCGAACTTGGCGCGCAGGGCCTGCATCAGGTTCTTGTAGGCGGCTGCGCCGCTGGTGTCGCAGGACAGGCCGCAGGCGTTCGGGTACTCCCAGTCGATGTCGATGCCGTCGAAGACGTCGGCCCAGCGGGGGTCCTCGACCAGGTTGTAGCAGGACTGGGCGAACGCGGCCGGGTTGGCCGCGGCCTGGGCGAACCCGCCGGACCACGTCCAGCCGCCGAACGACCAGAGCACCTTGATGTGCGGGTACTTGGCCTTCAGCTGGCGCAGCTGGTTGAAGTTGCCGCGCAGCGGCTGGTCCCAGGTGTCGGCGACGCCGCTGACCGACTGGTCGGCGGTGAAGGCCTTGTCGTAGTCGGCGTAGGAGTCGCCGATCGCGCACTGGCCGTTCGTGACGTTGCCGAAGGCGTAGTTGATGTGCGTGATCTTCGCGGCCGAGCCCGAGGTCACCAGGTTCTTGACGTTGTAGTTGCGGCCGTAGACGCCCCACTCGGTGAAGTAGCCGAGCTTGACCTTGTCGCCGGTGGTCGGGGGAGTGGTGCCGCCTCCGGTGGTGCGGACGGCGACCGCTGCGCCGGCCGGTCCGGTCTGGTCGGCGGTGTCACGGGCCCGCACGGCGTAGGAGTAGTCGGTGCCCGCGGTCAGACCGGTGTCGGTGTACGAGGTGGTCGTCACGGTGGCGACCTTGGCGCCGTCGCGCAGGACGTCGTAGTTCTTGACGCCCTTGTCGTCGGTGGCCGCGGACCAGGTCAGCTTCACGGAGGTGTCGGTCACGGAGGAGGCCGTCGGGGCGCCGGGGGCCGAGGGCGGGGCGTCGCCCGGGACCGAAGTGCCGTCGCAGCTTCCGCCGTTGAGCCTGCAGCCCGCCGGCGAGCCGGAGCCGGTGCCGTTGAAGCCGAAGGAGACGGAGGCGCCGGGGGCGAGAGAGCCGTTCCACGACTTGTTCTTGGCGGTCCAGTGGACGCCGGCGGAGGTGACGTCCGCGTCCCAGGCGGAGGTGACGGACGTGCCGGAGGGGAAGTCCCACTCGACCGTCCAGGAGCTGATGGCGGTGGCGCCGGTGTTCTTCACCGTCCACCTGCCCTCGAAGCCGGTGCCCCAGTCGGAGGCCTTGGTGTAGGTGGCGGTGGCGGTCGTGGCGGCCTGGGCGGGGCCCGCCAGGCCGACCAGCCCGGCCAGGGGGAGCAACAGCGTCGCGAACCCTGCCGCGGCTCTGTGTCTGAAGCGCATCTCGCGCCTCCTCGGGGGGAGTCGGGGGGCGTGACTGAGCCTTCACGCCCACGGTGCCGCGAGAATAGAAAGGTCTGGACCACGGGTCAATAGGTCTGGACCAGTGGGGTGTGCGCCGCGCCTGGATTCACTCCACGCCCAACTCCTGCGCCAGGACCGCCGCTTGCACGCGGCTGCGCAGTCCCAGCTTGCCCAGCAGCCTGCTGACGTGCGTCTTCACCGTCGCCTCCGCCATGTCGAGATGCTCGGCGATCCCCGCGTTGGACAGCCCGCGCCCCAGAGCGGCCAGCACCTCGCGCTCACGCCGGGTCAGCGGGTCGAGCGCGGCCGGATCGGCCGCGGGCGCGCGAACCGGACGTCCGGCGAACTCCGCGATCAGACGTCGTGTCACGGCCGGGGCGATCAGACCGTCGCCGGCGGCCACGGTGCGCACCGCGGCCAGCAGATCCCGCGCCTCGGTGTTCTTGAGCAGGAATCCGGCCGCACCGGCCCGCAACGCACCGAACACATAGGCGTCGAGATCGAAGGTGGTCAGCACCAGGACGTCGGCCAGCCCCTCCGCGACGATCCTCCGGGTCGCCGACACCCCGTCCAGCCGGGGCATCTGAACGTCCATCAGCACCAGGTCGGGACGCAACTCCCGGGCCAGCGCCACCGCCTGCTCCCCGTCCGCGGCCTCACCGACGACCTCGATGTCGGACGCGCTGCGCAGGATGAGGACGAGTCCGGCGCGGACGGCGGACTGGTCCTCGGCGACCAGGACACGGACGACGGAACTCACGGCGTCTCCTTGCTCATGCGGGCTCGCCCCCGACGAGGGGCAGCACGGCGTGCACGGTCCAGCGCGAGCCCTGCGGCCCGGCGGCGAACGTGCCGCCGAGCAGCGCGGCCCGCTCCCGCATCCCGACGAGACCCGCCCCGGAGCCGGGGGCGCGGGGCCCGTCCCGGCGGCCGTACGGACTGCCGACCCGCAGATCGAGCGCGCCTTGGCGCTGTACGAGGCCGACGGTGACCCGGCCGGGGCACGCGTGCTTCAGCGCATTGGTCAGCGACTCCTGGACGATGCGGTAGGCGGCGAGTCCGACGGGGGTGGGCACCTCGCCGTGGTCGGCGTCCAGGGTGACGTCGAGTCCGTTGGCGCGGGCGCCGTCGACCAGGGAGCGCAGGCCTTCGAGGGTGGGGGCGGCCGCCGGCTCGCACTCCCCGCCGTCGTCGCGCAGGATCCCGATCAGCCGTCGCATCTCCGCCAGCCCCTCGACGCTGTTCTCGCGGATGACGGACAGCGCCTGCCTGGACGTGTCCGGGTCGTCGATCGAGAGCGCGGCCGTCGAGTGGATGGCGATCGCGGACAGGTGGTTGGCGACCATGTCGTGCAACTCCCGCGCCATGCGCGCCCGCTCGGCCGTGACCGCCTGAGCCCGGTCGGCCTCGGCGAGCAGCGCGGTCTGCTCGGCCCGCAGCCGTGCGGCCTCCGCGGCGTCACGGTGGTCGCGCACGATCCAGCCGGTGGCGGCGGGCCCGTACGCGACGACGCCCACGACCACGCCGATCAGCAGCGCCTCCGGCACCCGCCACACCGCGAACGGCACCAGCGTCCCCGTCACCGTGAGCAGCCCGGTGATCCACTGGATGCGGCGGGCGGAGGCGAGCGGGCCGTACAGGACGGCCGCGTACATGACGTCGGTGAACATCAGGACGGTGGCCAGATTGCCCTGGGTCACCAGGTCCGCGCAGACCGCGGCCGTGGCCGTGAGCAGGGCCGCGCGCGGGGCCGTGCGGCGCATCAGCTCGCAGCCCGCCGTCACCAGCAGAGGCGGCAGCACCGGCCAGGGGCCGTCGAACAGCGTCATCGGGTCGCTGGACGGCCGGGTGCCCAGGCCGGCGACGACGAGCAGCAGTCCGCCGAGCAGCCCGCCGACCGCGATGCGGACGTCGAACCGGTGCGGGCGGGGCAGTCGCGATGCGGGCATGCCCTCCATCCAACACGCCCTACGACCCGTGCGCCTGCTCCTCGGGAACGGTCCCGAACTGCATCTTTCGATGTACCGCCGGGTCGTCGTCGACGACGACGCGGACGGGCGCGGACACGGGGGAGGCTGGGACGGCGAACGAGAGGAGCGGACCGTGATCGTCACGCTGATCATCGCCTGCGAGGTGGCCTTCTGGGTGCTGCTGGCCGCCGGGCTGGCCTTCCGGTACGTGTTCCGGATGCCGCGGCTGGGCCTCGCCCTGCTGCTGTGCGAGCCGCTGCTGGAGATCGTGCTGTTCGCGGTCACCGCGACCGATCTCAAGAACGGCGCCGAGCCGGACTGGCGGCACGGCCTCGCCGCCGTCTACATCGGCTTCACGGTGGGCCTCGGCCACTCCACGATCAAGTGGGCCGACGCCCGTGTCGCCCACCGCTTCGCCGGCGGCCCGCCGCCGGTGAGACCGCCGAAGTACGGCACGGCCCGCGCCGTTCACGAGTGGAAGGTCGCGGGCCGCTGGACCCTGGCCGCCCTGGTCGCCGCCGCCCTGCTCCAGGCGGCCGTACTGTACGTCGGCGCCGACGGCCGGACCGGCTCGCTGCGGGCGTGGCAGCAGCGGATGCTGTTCGTCGTCGGACTCAACGTCGTCATCGCCGCGAGCTACACCCTCTTCCCGAAGCGGGAACCGAAGGGCGGCCCGGAGCGGGAACCGGCCAAGATGGACTAGCGCTCCCCGCCCGGCACCCACAGCACGTCCCCGGCCGCCTTGTTGGCCGTGCGGGCGAGGATGAACAACAGGTCCGACAGCCGGTTGAGATAGGTCGCGGTGAGCGGGTTCATCCGCTCGCCGTGTGCCTCCAGGGCGGCCCAGGTGGAGCGTTCGGCGCGCCGGACCACCGTGCACGCGTGATGCAGCAGGGCCGCGCCCGGGGCGCCGCCCGGCAGGATGAACGACCGCAGCTTCTCCAACTGCCCGTTGAAGCGGTCGCAGTCCGCCTCCAGCCGGTCGATGTAGAACTGCTCGACCCTCAGGGGCGGGAACTCGGGGTTCTCCGTCACCGGCGTCGACAGATCGGCGCCCACGTCGAACAGGTCGTTCTGGACGCGGACGAGGACCTCGGCGACCTCCTCGTCCAGGCCGCCGAGCGCGATCGCCGTGCCGATCACCGCGTTCGCCTCGTTGGCGTCCGCGTACGCGGCGATCCTGAGGTCGGTCTTGGCGACCCGGCTCATGTCGCCGAGGTTCGTGGTGCCCTGGTCGCCGGTCCTGGTGTAGATGCGCGTCAGATTGACCATGCCGCCAATCTAGACCGTCCCCGGGCATCCGCTCCGTTCCCTTCGTCACGGTCCGCGGACGGCCGGACCGGAGGCCCTCCGCAGCGGGCCGACGCCTGCTCAGGACGGGTCCAATCGGCGTGAATCGGACAGGATTTGACGACGTGACCGGCGTCTCACGCCGTGAGACGTGAGACGCGTTACTAACCGGTCACGCAGCGCCTCACGACCGCTAATCTCCGGCCGAGAGGCAGATGGACAGGCAACCGGGGCGGCTGCGCCGGATGGTTGACGCCGGTGACATCGGACGCGTGAGCGGGCAGGGCTGTACAGGCACCGGAACCGCACAGGTCCCAGGAGCCTCACCCTTGCGGGTGAATTGGGTATCGGTTCGCTCACAGACGGCAACCTCTGACCGCTTCTCGCAGTCAGAGCATGCAACACCGGACACCACACCGCGGAGCACGAGACGCACGCTTAGGGGAGCGCTATGCACATCAAGGGCGACCACGTCGAGCTGGTCGTCGGGGGCCGCCTCGACGTCCGCAGCGCGGCGGACGCCCGTACGGCCCTGCACACGGCAGTCGACGACGGAGTCGGCGACCTGGTGCTCGACCTGTCCGGACTCGACTCGTGGGACGCCACCGGACTCGGCGTCATCATGGGCGTCCACCGACGGGCCGGCCGCTGCGGCCGGCGCCTGGTGCTGCGCGGCGTGCCGCCGCAGATGCAACGCCTGCTGGTGGCCACCCGGCTGCACCGGATCCTCGCGATCGAGGGCGGCATCGGCGTGGAGTCCCTGCCCCGCGTGTGACGCACAGGGCGTGTGGCCTGCAGTGGGAATCGTGTGGCAGGGCGCGCGCGACGGGAGCAATCCTCACGAGACTGTGACGCATCGGGCGGCCGGGCACCCCGGGCTGTCGTAGATACTGTGCGAAGGTTTACGGTTCGTCTGCCCGCCGCCCGCAGCCCTCGAGCGGGCACCGGACCAGAAGCGACAGCCCAGTGTGCGGCCAGGCCGGGAGGGGCTACCGCCACACGACGCTTTTGGGGGGCTTGACCCATGGACCCGAACACCCGGGGACCCGAGGAGCACGGCCACGACGAGGGAGAAGCCTCCCGGTCGAGCGCCTTCGACTCCGGGCCCGGCCAGACGTCGCGCCCGCGCCCGTCCAGGGACCCCCTCACCCCCGACTTCGGCCAGCCCGCGCCGGCCCAGGCCCGTACGGTGCGCCTGGTCGCCGGCGACCACCTGCTCACCGTCAACCCCGTCGACGGCAGCGAGATCGAGCTGTGCCCGCCCGGCGAACGGCCCGAGCGGCCCGCCAGGCGCACGCCCGAGCGCCGCGCGGAGGCCGAGCGCGCCGCCCGGCCGGCCCCGCCCGCCGGGAACGCCCCGCCCGTCCGGCCGCTCCTGGGCCGTCAGGACGAACGCGAACAGCTGGTCCGGCTCCTCGCCCGCGGCCGCTCCGTCCGTCTCACCGGCGCCCCCGGCTCCGGCCGCACCAGCCTTCTCGACCTGGTGGCCGAGGACTGCGAGGACCTCGCCCCCGACGGCGTCGTCCGCCTCAGCGGCCGTCTGCGCACCGCCGCCGACCTGCTGCGCGATCTCTTCCACGCCGTCCACGACGCCCCGCAGCACCGCCCCGACGAGGACGAGCTGCGCGAGCTGGTCCGCGACATCGGCGCGGTCGTGGTGGTCGACGACCTCGACCTCGGCGGCGCCGCCCTCGACGAGCTGCTGGACGCGACGCCCGAATGCGCCTTCCTGCTCGGCGCGACCTCCGACACCCCGCTGCCCACCGCGGACTCCGCCGTCGAGGAGGTCGTCCTCAGCGGTCTCGACCGGGCGGGCGGCGTCGAGGTCATCGAGCGCGCCGTCGGCCGCGTCCTCACCGAGGAGGAGGCCAACTGGGCCGGCGACCTCTGGTTCGAGTCCGAGGGCCTGCCGCTGCGGTTCGTGCAGGCCGGCGCCCTGCTCGCGCAGCGCGACCGGCTGCGGGCCAGCGCCGACGCGGTCGACGCGTTCGGCGTCTTCGAGGACGCCCGGACGCTGCCCGCCCCCGTCGACGCCGTCGCCGGGGCCGGGGAGGCCGAGGAGATATCCCTGCCCTCCCTCGGCGAGGCCGCCGCTCCCGCCCCGCTGCTCGCCGCCCGCCTCAGCGCCTCCGCCCGCGCCGCCCTGCGGTTCGCCGTCGCCCTCGGCGGCGAGCTCCCGCACCAGGCCCATCTGCCCGCCCTGGTGGGCGACACCCACGCCGACGCGGCGCTCGGCGAGCTGGCGGGCTGCGGGCTCGTCTCCCCGGTGGGCAACCGTTACCGGCTCGCCGCGGGCGTCCAGGCCCAGCTCGAGGCCGCCGGCTACGCCGACGACGTCACGACCCGCGCGCACGCCGCCGCCCAGCACTACGCCTGGTGGACCGGGCACCCCTCGGTCACCCCGGAGCGGGTCTGTGCGGAGGCCGACGCCGTCCTCGCCGCCCTCGCGGCGGTCGTCCCGGACACGACCCGGCCCGAGGAGGGCGAGGAGGCCACCGCCGTCCGGCTCGCCCGCACGGCCGCGCCCGCGTTTGCCGCGGGGCTGCACTGGAGCGCCTGGTCGGGCGCTCTGCACGAAGGCGCGGAGGCCGCCCGGCTCGCGGCGCAGTCCGCGGACCGCGCCTACTTCCATCACGAGCTCGGCGTCCTCGCGCTGTGCACCGGGGACCTGGACCGGGCCCGCTCCGAGCTGGAGGCGTCGCTCGCACTGCGCGGCACGATCGCCGACAAACGCGGCACCGTCGCCGGCCGCCGCGCCCTCGCGCTGGTCGCCGACCGCATGGGCGACGTGCCCGGACTGCCCGTCGCGTCGTTCGGCGACGAGGCGCCCGACCTCGCCCGCCACGAGGAGCAGGCGTCCCCGCCCCGCGGCGTCGTCCAGGCGGCGCTCCCGAGCTTCCCGCCGGACGCCGAGACCCTCGTGGCCCGCCGCGAACCGCCCGCGGGGCCGCTCCGGCACAGCCGCGGCGGCCTGCGGACCCTGGCCAGACGCAACCTGGTCGGGGTCGGCGCCGGGGCGCTGCTCATCGCCGTGCTCGGCACGGTGGTCACGCTCGGCGCGACCTCCCACAAGGACGCCGAGGACCCCTCCGACCGGGTCGGCGTCAACCCGTCCGCCTCCGTCGGCGTCGACGACGGCGAGGTCGGCGCGGACACCCCGGGCGACGACGGCTCCGCCGACACGGGCGAGGCGACCAGCAGGCCCACGGACCCGGGCCCGGACGGGACCATGGGCACCTCGGACGACCCGACTCCCACGGGGTCGGCGGGACCGTCGGCGTCGCCGAGCCGTTCGCAGGGGCCGGGAGACGGGAAGCCGTCACATTCCCCGAAGCCGTCGTCGTCACCGAGTTCGACGCCCAAGCCGTCTGGCACACCGACGTCGACGGCGCAGCCCTCCGACACACCCACCGGAACCCCTACGGGATCGACGCCGTCCGGCACGCCTACCGGCACCCCCACCGGCGGCACGTCGACCTCGGGCGGCAACTCCATGTCCTCCGCGCCCGTCGGCAGCACGATGAGCTCCTCCGGGCTCTCCGGTCCCTCCGGCGATGCCGCGAACTCGCCGGACGAGGTGATCTGAGCCGAGGGGCCACGGCCTCGGGCACACGCGAGGGCCGGGTTCCTCCTCGGGAACCCGGCCCTCGTGGTCGTAAGGCCGCCGTACGGGCGTTTACTGACGCCGTGCGGCACGGGCGTCGTGCCGGATGTCAGAACAGTCGCAGCTTGTCGTCCTCGATGCCGCGCATCGCGTTGTAGTCGAGGACCGTGCAGCCGATGCCGCGGTCCGTGGCGAGGACGCGGGCCTGGGGCTTGATCTCCTGGGCGGCGAAGACGCCGCGGACCGGGGCGAGATGCGGGTCGCGGTTCAACAGCTCGAGATAACGGGTGAGTTGCTCGACGCCGTCGATCTCGCCGCGACGCTTGATCTCCACCGCGACGGTCTGCCCGTCCGCGTCCCGGCACAGGATGTCGACCGGACCGATGGCCGTCATGTACTCGCGGCGGATGAGGGTGTAGCCCTCGCCGAGGGTCTCGATGCGGTCCGCGAGCAGTTCCTGCAGGTGCGCTTCCACGCCGTCCTTGATCAGGCCGGGATCGACGCCCAGTTCGTGCGACGAGTCGTGGAGGATCTCCTCCATCGTGATGATGAGCTTCTCACCGCCCTTGTTGACGACGGTCCAGACGCCCGCCACGCCGTCGGAGTCCCCCGCGTCCTCCTTCAGAGTGCAGGGCGGCGACATCCAGTTGAGGGGCTTGTACGCCCGGTCGTCCGCGTGGATGGAGACGCTGCCGTCCGCCTTCACCAGGATGAGACGGGGGGCGGAGGGGAGGTGGGCGGTGAGCCGGCCGGCGTAGTCGACGGAGCACCGGGCGATGACGAGACGCATGGTCGGCAACGCTATCCGACGCCCCGCGTCGCCCGCGATCCGCCCGCCCCGTCTCGCCGCCACGCGCGCAACGGGCGACCCTTGGGCCCCGCCCCTTTTGATCAGGAAAACCTCTGTTCGACAGTGGCCGATTGTGTGCCCAACAGGGGTTCCCTATGTGCTCATTCTCCTGGTGCGGTCACCGTCCGTTGCCTACCGTAGTGAACGGGAGGTCGCGATGCGTGTACTCAGCGTGTGCGGTATTTCGGCATGGCGGACTCCCTTTCCCTGTCCGTCAACCCTCGTCCTACTCGGGGGTGCGAGAGGAGTACCCATGTCGCTCGACGTCTCACCGGCCCTACTCGATCAGGCCGAGCGAGGCGAGGTCGACGAAGCAGAATTCGTCGACTGCGTCCGGACCTCCCTGCCCTACGCATGGGAGATGGTCAGCTCCCTGGTGGCCCAGCTGAAGGTGGACGGCGGAGACTTCGCCGACAACCAGACGCCCCCGCCGGACGAGCAGGCACGCGGGCAGCTGCTGCGCGCGCTCGCGAGTGACGCCATACGCGGCGCGCTGCAGCGGCACTTCGGTGTGCGGCTCGCCTTCCAGAACTGTCACCGGGTGGCGGTGTTCCCGTTGGACTCGGCTGTCGACGAGAAGCTCGACCGCTTCACCTCGATCCGCAGCCAGGTGCTCAACCAGTCCCCGGAGTTCCGGGACTGCTGACGGCGAGACGATGTCGCTTGCCGCTCCTGACGCGGGAGGTCTCCGGCGTTGCGGGAGCATCACGGGAGCGGCAGGCTCCGCGGCCGGCTGGGCCGCTCACCGGAGGTGGGGGAGCACCTCCGAGCCCAGCCGCCGTACGTTGTCCTCGGTGGCCGCCAGGTCGCCGGAGCCCTCGACGAGCAGGGCGAAGCGCGAGATGCCCGTCCGCTCGCTGGTGGCCGCGAGGCGGTCGGCGCAGAGCCTCGGGGAGCCCACCGGGTGCAGCCCGCAGAGCAGTTCGGTGTACGCCACCGGGTCCCGCATGGAGCGGGGCCGTCCGTCCACCGTGACATGGGCGTCGAGTCCCTGCTTCAGCCAGCCCGGCATGGCCTTCACCAGGGTCTCCACCGCGTCCGTGCGTCGGTCCGCGATCTGGCAGACGCCCGCCGAGACGTGCGCCGCGCCGCGGATCTCGTCCTCCGAGCGCCCCGCCGCACGGGCCGACCGTCGCCACTGGGCGACCATCTCGGCCTTCTCCTCGTCCCCGACGTGCATGCCGAGCAGCATCGGCAGGCCGCGTTCGGCGGCCAGCCGCACGCTCGCCGGGGAGGTGCAGGCGACGACGACCTCCGGCCCCGCCGCCTCCGTCAGGGCCTCCGACGGCCGGGGCACGACGGGGACTTCACGGAACCGGAAGCGCTCGCCGTCGGCGCCCACCGAGGGTTCGCGCAGCCAGCGCACCAGCAGATCGAGTGATTCCGGGAACCCCTTCTCGTACGCCTCCAGGCCGGAGCCGAACACCTCGAGGTCGACCCACGGCCCGCCGCGGCCCACGCCCAGGGAGAACCGGCCGCCGCTGGCCACGTGCAGCAGCGCGGCCTGTTCGCCGAGGGCCACGGGATGGACGGTGGGCAGTACGCTGACCGCTGTGCCCACCCTGATGCGGCGGGTGCGGCCCAGCAGCAGAGCGGCGAGCGTGACGGCCGACGGGCACGTGCCGTACGGCACGAAGTGGTGCTCGGCCAGCCAGACCGAGTCGAGCCCCGCCTCCTCGGCGACCTCGGCCGAGCGGACCGCGCGGTGCAGCGCCTCGCCCTGACCCTGGCCCGGGAACTGGGCCCCCAACACAAAACTTCCAACGCGCATGGACTTTCCTGCTTCCTTGGCTCCGACCCGGAGCTCCCCCACACGGCATAACCGTCCGACACGTGCCGAGGACACGGCCTGGCGGAGAGATTTGCGGATTGTCTGCCGAATGCGGGTTCCGGGAAGGGGTCTGCGGGTCCGCCGCCCCACGGGTGCCCGGGCTCGCGCCGCGTACGCTGGAGAAGGCCCTGCCCCCTGTATAGCCCCGTGAGGTGTCCTGTGTCCCCGCGTCGCAACCGACCCAAGGATGAGGGCTCGTCGGGCCGGAGCGCCGAGGACGACCGCGCGAGCCGCTACGGCGGCTGGGAGTCGGCGCAGGACTGGCACGGCGAGCAGTGGAGCGTACGGCATGTGGCCGGGGCGAGCGCCCAGGGCAAGACGTACCGGTGCCCCGGCTGCGACCAGTTGATCCCCGGCGGCGTCCCGCACGTGGTGGCCTGGCCCGAGCACGCGGGCGTCGACGACCGGCGGCACTGGCACAAGGCGTGCTGGAACGCACGGGACCGCCGCACCCCGGGGATGCAGCGGTCCCGTAACGCACCCAGGTTCTGACCCGGGCTTTTTCCGTGTCCGTGGACGCGACGGCCTACACGTCCCGCTGCTCCAGCAGCGCGAAGGCGGCGCCGAGCACGACGGCGGCCATGCCCAGCGCGATCCACAGCGGGTCCCAGCCGGTCGGCCCGGTGTCGCTGAGCGATGCCGCGTAGAAGACGCCGAGCTGGCTGGGGATCGAGTACTCGAAGAGGGCCTGGCGCAGGTCCTCCAGCGAGGACGAGAACATGAAGATCGCGATGACCAGCGGGGCCAGCAACAGACCGATCATGATGGTGATGGCGCCCGCCGAGTGCCGGATGATCGAGCCGACGGCCAGCGAGACCAGCCCGAGCAGGGCCATGTAGAGGGACACGCCCACGGTGGCCTTCAGCCACTCCTCGCCGCTCGGCGAGCGGGCTTCGGACAGCATCGCCACGTGCGCCATGGCCACGAGGCCCGTGGACACGAGCGTCACCGTGAAGGCGACGACGAAGAACACGATCGCCTTCGCCGCCAGCACCCTGCCGCGCGAGGGGCAGGCCACCATGGTGGTGCGGATCATGCCGGTGCCGTACTCGGAGGCGGTGGTCAGCACGCCGAGCGTGATGACGCACATGCTGCCCAGCAGCAGTCCGAAGAAGCCGAACGACAGGGCGGTGTTGCCCGCGAGGTCCTGCTCGGTGGCGTTCGCGGAGACGATCGCTCCGGCCAGCAGCCCGATGCCGACGACGAGCAGCACGTACACGCCGAGCGTCCACATGGTGGAGCGCACCGACCGGATCTTGGTCCACTCCGAGGCGATGGCGTGCCCGAGGTGCGTGCGCACGACCGGGATGGGCGAGGTGTAGACGGGGCCGGCCGCGGTGTACGAGGCGCCGGGCGCCGTCTGCCAGGCGGGTGCGGCCTGCGGCGACGGGGGCTGCGGGGTGCTCATCGGGCGTCCTCGGACTCGGTCGGGGCGTCGGCGTTGGGGGCGGGGGCCGGCGCGGCTTCGGGCGCCGGTGCGGACGGCGCCGCGGGCGCGGGCGGAGCGGCCGGGGCCTGTGCCGCCGGGGCCTGTGCTGTCGGGGCCTGGGCGGGCGGCTGCGCATACGGGTTGGCGACGCCCGGGCCGGGAGCCGCGCCGGGCGCTCCCGGAGCGCCGTACGCCCCGTACGAGGCCGCCAGAGGCGCCTGGGCCGGCTGGCCGGGCGCGTAGCCCGCTTGCGGGGGCGGCGGGGCGTACCAGCCCGGCTGGCCCTGGCCCGGCACCGGCATCGGCGGCTGCGCGCCGGGCGGCAGCTGCTGCTGCAGGCCGGCCTTCTGGTCGATGGTCGACCGGTAGTCCACGGCGCCCTGCGTCATCCGCATGTACGCCTCCTCCAGGGAGGCCTGGTGCGGGGACAGCTCCCACAGCCGGACGTCGCTGTCGTGGGCGATGTCGCTGATCCGCGGCAACGGCAGTCCTGTCACCCGCAGCGCGCCGTCCTGCTCGGGCAGGACGTGGCCGCCCGCCTCGGTGAGCGCCGAGGCCAGCTTCTCCCGCAGCTGCGGCTCGGTGTGCGGGGTGCGCACGCGCGCGAAGTCGGCGGAATTGGCCGAGATGAAGTCCGTCACGCTCATGTCGGAGAGCAGCTGGCCGCGCCCGATGACGATCAGGTGGTCGGCCGTCAGCGCCATCTCGCTCATCAGATGGGACGAGACGAACACCGTGCGGCCCTCGGCGGCCAGCGCCTTCATCAGGTTGCGCACCCAGAGGATGCCCTCGGGGTCGAGGCCGTTGACCGGCTCGTCGAAGAGCAGCACCTGGGGGTCGCCGAGCAGGGCGGCCGCGATGCCCAGCCGCTGGCCCATGCCCAGGGAGAAGCCCTTGGAGCGCTTGCGGGCCACGTCCTGGAGGCCGACCACGCCGAGCACCTCGTCGACCCGTCGGGCCGGGATGCCGGACAGCTGGGCCAGGCTCAGCAGATGGTTGCGGGCGTGCCGGCCGCCGTGCACCGCCTTGGCGTCCAGCAGGGCGCCCACCTGGCGGGCGGCGTTGGGCAGCCGACGGTACGGGTAGCCGCCGATCGTCACCGAGCCGGCCGTCGGGTTGTCCAGTCCCAGGATCATCCGCATGGTCGTGGACTTGCCCGAGCCGTTCGGTCCGAGGAAGCCCGTGACCGCCCCAGGACGGACCTGGAAGGAAAGGTTGTACACAGCGGTCTTGTCGCCGTAGCGCTTGGTCAGGCCGACTGCTTCGATCATGCTCCGCACCCATCGAAAGGATCAGGACAGCAGGGCATACGCCCCCGTAAGGGTTAGGAGACTATCCGGGCGCTGACGGTTCCGCTCAAATGAAAGCAAAGCCCAAGGCGTCACGCGTCGCGTTTCTTCAGCAGGAGATAGCCGCCGGCGAGCGCCGCCGCCGTCCACAGCGCCATGATCGCGAACCCGCCCCAGGGCCCGTACGGGGTGTCGTCGTCGATCCGGGTGACCACCTGCATCACCCTGCTGCCCGCCTGGTCGGGCAGGTACCGGCCGATCTTCTTCGTGGCGGAGACGTTGCCGAGGATGTTGGAGATCAGGAAGAAGAACGGCATCAGGATGCCGAGCGACAGCATCGGCGAGCGCAGCATCGTGGCCACGCCCATCGAGAACACGGCGATGAGCGTCATGTACAGGCCGCCGCCGATCACCGCCCGCAGGACCCCGCTGTCCTCGAGCGACGCCCGGTGGGAGCCCAGCATCGCCTGCCCCAGGAAGAACGTGACGAAGCTGGTCACGAGCCCCACGGCCAGCGAGAGCCCGGTGGCCACCGCGATCTTGCTGAACAGGAAGGAGCCGCGCTGCGGCACGGCGGCCAGCGAGGTGCGGATCATGCCGGTGCTGTACTCGTTCGACACCACCAGCACGCCGAACACGATCATCGCGAGCTGACCCAGGGTCATACCGGCGAAGCTGACGAAGGTGGGGTCGAAGGACAGCCGGTCGTTGCGGCTCATGTTGTCGAACTCGTGGTTCGACAGCGCCGAGATCAGCACGCCGAGGGCGACGGTGACCACCACCGCGAGGGAGAGTGTCCACACCGTGGACGCAACCGACCGGATCTTGGTCCATTCGGACCGGATGACCTGGGTCGCCGCCATCGTCAGCTCCTCGTCCAGTCGTCGCCCCACTGATGCCGGGGCGCCACGGCGGGCTCACCCGCCGGCACGTCCAGGGGCATGTCCATCGGCACGTCCGTGTGCGCGTGGTACTCCACCGACTCCGCGGTGAGCTGCATGAACGCCTCCTCCAGGGAGGCCCTCTGGGGGCTCAGCTCATGCAGCACGATCTGGTGCCGCGCCGCCAGCTCGCCGATGTGCTCGGGCTTTCCGTCGTCGACCTCCAGCACCCCGCCGCCGGTCTCGACGACCGTCGTCCCGGCGTCGTGCAGCACATCGAGCAGCCGCTCGCGCTGCGGGGTGCGGACACGGACGTAACTGCGCGAGTTCTGCGCGATGAAGTCGGCCATGGAGGTGTCCGCGAGCAGCCGGCCCTGTCCGATGACGACGAGATGGTCCGCGGTGAGAGCCATCTCGCTCATCAGGTGGGAGGAGACGAACACCGTCCGCCCCTGCGAGGCCAGGGATTTCATCAGGGTGCGGATCCAGTGGATGCCCTCGGGGTCCAGGCCGTTGACCGGCTCGTCGAACATCAGGATCCCCGGGTCCCCGAGGAGCGCGCCCGCGATGCCCAGCCGCTGGCCCATGCCCAGCGAGAACCCCTTGGCCTTCTTCCGCGCCACCGAGGTGAGCCCGACCGTGTCCAGCACCTCGTGCACCCGGCTCCGCGGGATGCCGTTGCTCTGCGCCAGACACAGCAGATGGTTGAAGGCACTGCGTCCGCCGTGCATGGCCTTGGCGTCCAGCAGGGCGCCGATACGGGTGAGGGGGTCCTTGAGCCGGTCGTAGTGCTGCCCGTCGATGCGGACGTCCCCGGCGGTCGGCCGGTCGAGACCGAGCATCATCCGCATGGTGGTGGACTTCCCCGCGCCGTTGGGACCGAGGAAGCCCGTGACGATGCCCGCTCTGACGGTGAAACTGAGGTTGTTCACCGCCACCGTGTCGCCGTACCGCTTGGTCAGTCCCGACAGCTCGATCATGCGGCCACGCTAAGACGCGGCAAAGCCCCCTGCCACCGGAAGTGGCAGAGGGCTCGACCGATGCCCTTCGCGGTCCCCGTGCCCGCGGACCTTACCGGGACTGCTGCGCCGGGACCCCGCGCGAGATCGGCTCGTCGTCCGTGGACGGCGCACCGGCCGCGGCCACCGCCGCGCCGGTCAGCGTGGCGAGCATCTCGCGGACGTTCGTCAGCTGGGCGTTGATGCTGTCGCGGCGGTTGGTGAGCGCCGCCAGCTCGCGCTCGGACTCGGAACGGATCCGGTCCGCCTTGGCGTTCGCGTCGGCCACGATGTCCTCGGCCTGGCGCTGCGCCGTCTCGACGGTCTGACGGGCACGACGCTCGGCGTCGGTCCGCAGCTTCTCCGCCTCCAGACGCAGCTGCTCCGCGCGGTGCTCGATCTCCGCGAGACGCTTCTCCGCCTTCTGCTGACGGGACGCCAGGTCGCGCTCCGACTGCTCGCGGCGCTTGGCCAGGTTGGTCTCGAAGTCGGCGGCGGCCTGCGCGGCCTTCGCGCGGGTCTCCTCGAAGAGGGCGTCCGCCTCCTCACGCTTCGACTGCGCGTCCTTCTGCGCCTCGGAACGCAGCTGCGACGCGTCGCTCTTGGCCTTCTCGACGATCCGGACGCCCTCGTCCTCCGCCTTGGCCTTGCGCTCCGCAGCGAACGATTCTGCATCGTTGCGGACCTGCTGAGCGGCCGACTCGGCGAGCTCCCGGTGCTGCTCGGCCGCGCGACGGGCCTCCTCGCGCAGGTCCTTGGCCTCTTCCTCGGCGAGGCGGAGGATCTTCTCGACACGCGCGCCGAGACCGGCGTACGACGGCTCCGCGTCGCTTACCTGGGCCTGGGCGTTCTGCGTCTCGAGGTGGAGCTCCTCGATGCGCTTTTCCAGAGCAGTGATACGAGCCAGAGCGCTGTCACGGTCGGAGACGAGCTTCGAGATGCGTTCGTCCACCTGAGCGCGGTCGTACCCACGCCGCACAAGCTCGAAGCCGTAGGGGGAAGTGTCGCTCATGGGGTTCCTGTCGAATGAGACCGGTGAGGTGATAGGTGGAATCCTAGGGGCCTGAGCGGTGTGTCATCGAGCGTATGCGTGTTTGATCTGGAGAATGACACCCCTTTTGGGTGGCTGAGCGGCACAGCCCTTGCCAAAGGTCCGGTCAAACGCCCCAGACTTTAACCCAATCCACACATTCCGCTAGCCGTCCGAGGGCTTCCCACCCGATCGGGGAGCTCCGATGGCAGCGCCCGCCTTGACGCCCCCGTCCTTGCTCCCGGGCGGCGCCTCGAAGGACTCCAGCGCCTCCAGCACGTCCTGGACCCGGGAGATCTCGGCGTTGATGTCCTCACGCCGGCGCACCAGGACCTCGAGCTCCCGCTTGCCCTCCTCGACCGTGCGCCGCGCCTCGCGGATCGCCTCGGCCTTGAGCTCCTCGGCCTCCCGCACCAGCGCCGACTTCTTCTGCTCGGCCTCCTTGAGGAGTCCCTCCGCCTTCTTCACGGCGGCGATACGGACCTTGCCGGCCTCGGAGTTGGCGTCCGACACCAGCTCCCTCGCCTTGGCCTGCGCCTTCGCGAGCTGCTCCTCGGCCGCCTTGATGAGCGCGTCACAGCGGTCGCCGGTCGACTTCATCGTCTCGGCGGCCTCGCGGCGGGCCCGCTCGTGCAGCGACTCGATCTCGCTGGTGATGCGGTCGCGCAGCTCCTCGGCCCGCTCCCTTATGGCCGTCGCGTCGCGCCGGGCCCCGATGAGCAGCTCGTCCGCGTCCGTACGGGCCTTCTCCACCCGGGAGTTGCCCTCCACCGTCGCCTCGGAGACCAGCCGGTCGGCCTCGCTGCGGGCCGCGCCGACCATCGAGTCGGCCTGCGCCTCCGCGTCCGCGGTGGTCTTCTGCGCCTGCGTCTGCGCCTCGGCGATCAGCTTGTCCGCCTCGGCCGCGGTCTCCGTGATGAGGGTGTCGACCTGCTCGGCCGCCTCGGAGCGCCGCTTGTTGGCCTCCTTGCGGGCCTCGTCCAGCGTCGAGTCGGCCTCCTCGCGGGCCACGCTCATCAGACGGTCGGCCTCCGCGGCCGCCTCCGTCCTGACGCGCTCCGCCTCGGCCCGGACCCGCTCGGCGTGCTGCTGCGCGGACCCCACGGTCTCGGCGGCCTCGGCGCGCAGCCGCTCCGCGTCCCCCGACGCGTCCGAGATCAGCTTCTCGGCCTGGGCGACCGACTCGGCGCGCAGCCGCTCGGCCTCCGCGATCGTCTCCGACTGCAGCCGCTCGGCCTCGGCGATGGTCTCCGTCTGGAGCCGCTCCGCCTCGTTGCGGGCCTCGGTGATGAGAGTGTCGGCCTGCGTCGCCGCGTCCGAGCGGATGCGGTTGGCGTCGTCGCGGGCGTCGGCGCGGGTGCGCGACGCGTCCTGCTCGGCCTGGGCGATGGTGTCCGACGACTCGGTGCGCACCCGCTGGGCGTGCGCGGACGCCTCCGAGCGCAGCCGCTCCGCCTCGGTGATGGCCTCGCCTACGGTCTGCTCGGCCAGCGCCTGCGCCGCCTGCGCGGCCTCGCTCGCCTCCCGCCGGACCCGGCCCGCGTCCTCGGCGGCCCGCTCCCGCTCGGCGTAGGCGTCGGAGCGGACCCGGTCCGCCTCCTCCTCGGCCTCGCGCCGGACCCGGTCCGCCGCGTGCTCGGCGGCCGAGCGCAGCCCGGTGATCTCCTCCTGCGCCTGCTCGTGCAGCCCGGCCACGGAGTCGCGTACCTGCTGCGCGTGCTGCTCGGCCGCCGACACCATCTCGGTGGCCCGCCGGTCCGCCTCCTCGACCAGCCGGACGGCCTCGGTCTGCGCCTCCTCCACGCGCTTGCGCGCCGAGGCCAGCAGCTCCTCGCTCTGCTCGCGGGCCCGCTCGCGCTCCTGGCCGGCCTCCTGGCGTGCGGAGCCGAGCAGCTCCTCGGCCTCGCGCCGACGCCGCAGGGCCTCCTCCTGGGCGGCGGCCAGCGTCTCGGACGCCTCGTCGGCCAGCCGCTCGGCCGCGGCCTGCGCCTCCGCGCGGACCCGGTCGGCGGTGTCCTGCGCCTCGGTCTTGAGCCGTTCCGCCTCGGCGGCGGCGTCGGAACGCAGTCGGACGGCGACGGCCTCGCCCTCGGCGCGCGAAGCGGACGCGTCGGCGGCGGCCTCGTTGCGCAGCCGCTCGGCCTCGGCGTCGGCCTGCTGCTGCAGGCTGCGGATCCGCTCGGCGGCCTCGGAGCGCAGCCGCTCGGTCTCCTCGACGGCCTCGCGGCGGATCCGCGCGGCCTCCTCGCGGGCGTCGGTGAGCGCCTGCTCGGCGGAGGCCAGCCGGCTCTCCGTCTCCGCCTGCAGCCGGGTCAGCTCCTCGGCTGCCTCCGTCCGCCGGGCCTCTATGCCGCGCTCGGTCTCCTCGCGCAGCTCGCGCGCGGCCTGCTCGGCGTTCGAGGTGATGGTCTCGGCGAGCTCCACCGCCTCCTCGCGGGAGCGCTCGGCCTCCGCGCGGGTGCGCTCCAGGGTCTCCGCGGCCTGCCGGCGCAGCGCCGTGGCGCGCTCGATGGCCTCGGTGCGCACCTTCTCGCTGTCCGCGGTGGCCTTCTGCCGCAGCTCGTCCGCGTCGGCCTTCGCCTTGGACAGCAGCTCCTCGGCGGTCCTGGCCGCCTCCTCGATCTGCTGGACGGCCTCCTTGCGGGCCTCCGCGCGGATCTTCTCGCCCTCGGCGACGGCGTCGGCGCGCAGCTGCTCGGCCTCGCCGCGCAGGCGACGGGCCTCCTCCTGCAGCTCGACCGTCTTGGCGCGGTACTCCTTGGTGTCGTCCTTCGCCGAGCCCTTGAGCTCCTCGGCGATGTCGTGCGCCTCGGCGCGCAGCCGGTCCGCCTCGGTCTCCGCCTCGCGGCGGATCCGCTCGGCCTCCTCGGCGGCGGCCCTGGTGGTGCGCTGGGCGTCCTCCTGGGCCTTGATGAGGACGTCCTCGGCGGTCTTCGCCGCCTTCGACAGCTGGGTCGCGCTCTCCTCGGCGGTGAGCGTGCGGGCCTTCTCGGAGGCCTCCGCGACGATCTTCTCGGCCTCGGCGCGGGCGTCGGCGACGAGCTGCTCGGCGTCCGCCTTGGTGGTCTCGGCCTCCTTGGTGGCCTCGCTGACCAGCCGGGCGACCTGCTCCTTCGCGGTGCGGGTGCGCTGCTCGTTGGCCGACTCGGCGCCCGCGAGCGCCTTCGACGCGGTCTCCTTGGCCTCGGCGAGCACCTTGTCGGCCTCGGCCTGCGCCTTGCGCAGCGCCTCCTCGGCCTCGGACATGCGCTGCTCGGCGGCGCGGCTGAGCTCGCCGGCCTGCCGACGGGCGGCGTCGGACTCGGTGACGGTGGAGGTGCGCAGCTGTTCCGCGTGGTCGCTGGCCTCCTGGGCCTGCGTGGACGCGGCGTTCAGCAGCCGCTCGGCGTCGGCACGGGCCCGCAGCAGCAGCTGCTCGGCCTCGGCGCGGGCCGACTCGGCGTCGGCCTGGAGCCGCTGGCGGGCCTCCGTCGCCACCCGTTCGGCCTCGGCGCGGGCGGCCGTCAGGGCCTGCTCGGCCTCGGCCCGCGACTCGTCGAGCAGCCGGCGGGCCTGCGCCTCGGTACGGGCGCGCAGCTGTTCGGCCCACGCCACGTTCTCGTTGACGTGCGACTCGACGTTCTGCCGGCGCTCGGCGAGTTCCTGGTCGAGCTGCTGGCGGCGGGTGACGGCCTCCTGGTGGAGCTCCGCCTGGAGGCGGGCCGCCTGCTCGGCGTGCTCCTGGAGGATCCGCTGGGTCTGCGCCCGGGTCTGGCTCAGCTCCCGTTCGGCGTCCTGCCGCAGCTGGTCCGCCTGCATCTGCGCGTTGCGCAGCAACTGCTCGGCCTGGTAGCCGAGATCGCCGCCGTCGAAGGCGGGCCGGGACATGATGGTGCGCCGCGCCTCGTGCAACTTGGCGCGCAGCACCTCGACCTGGTAGCCGAGGTCCTCGGCATGCTGGATCGCCTTTTCCCGCTCGGTCTTCAGCCGCTTCATCTCGGCTTCGAACCGAGTCAGGTGGTCGACGTCAGCCGCCGGCTCCCGCTCCTGGCTCTCATAGCCCCGCACTGCGCGGTCCCATCCGTCCCTGGTCGCAAGCTTCCCGAACGAGCTCCGTCCATCCGCCGGACGGGGCCCCCGGGGAATGGTGTCAGATCAACGACGGAGCATGGGCTGCTGCCCCGACGCTCGTCCCCCGAAACCCGGACCCCGGCTGCGTCCCGCCGCTCACGGCAGGACCGGGTCGCCCCGGTGTGAGCGGCGACCGAGCCCAACCCTACCGGCCCATATGTACGGGGGTCAGTGCTCAGGTGACTCAACAGGGGCCGATGTGACCAGTTCTGTCAGCACTCCGTGGCAATCCTTGGGGTGCAGGAAGGTGATTCGTGACCCCATGGAGCCGCGTCGGGGCTCTTCGTACAGAACGCGTACGCCCTTGGATCGGATGTCCGCGGCCTCGCCGTCGACGTCCGACGTACCGAAAGCGATGTGGTGGACGCCCTCGCCGTTCTTGTCGAGCCACTTGGCGACGGTCGAGTCGGGGCGGGTCGGCTCCAGAAGCTGCAGGTAGGAGGCGCCGCCGTCGGAGGTGTCGTTGATCTTGAGCATGGCCTCGCGCACGCCCTGCTCCTCGTTGACCTCGGAGTGGAACACCTCGAAGCCGTATGTGGAACGGTAGAACTCGACGGTCGCGTCGAGGTCGTGGCAGGCGATCCCGATGTGGTCGATTCGCGTCAGCATGGTGCTAGTGCAGCGCGACCGAGGTGGTTACGCAACGTGCGCGCGATCACACTGACGGCCCGATGACGGCACGGAGTGCCACTCAGTACATTCGAAGTAAACCCTCGTTCACTCCTCGGCCTGTGCGGGCCGGTAAGGGGAATCGCAGCTCATGACTGACTCGACTGGCTCCAACGGCACGACCTCGGTGATCGTCGCGGGCGCGCGTACGCCCATGGGACGGCTGCTGGGCTCCCTCAAGTCCTTCTCCGGAGCCGACCTCGGCGGCTTCGCGATCAAGGCCGCCCTCGACCGCGCGGGCATCGGCGGCGACCAGGTGCAGTACGTGATCATGGGCCAGGTGCTGCAGGCCGGGGCGGGGCAGATCCCGGCCCGTCAGGCCGCGGTCAAGGCCGGCATCCCGATGAACGTGCCGGCGCTCACGATCAACAAGGTGTGTCTCTCGGGCCTGGACGCGATCGCGCTCGCGGACCAGCTGATCCGCGCCGGCGAGTTCGACGTCGTCGTGGCCGGCGGCCAGGAGTCCATGACCAACGCCCCGCACCTGCTGCCGAAGTCCCGCGAGGGCTTCAAGTACGGGGCGATCGAGATGCTCGACGCGATGGCGCACGACGGTCTCACCGACGCCTTCGAGAACATCGCGATGGGCGAGTCCACCGAGAAGCACAACACGCGCCTCGGCATCGCCCGCCCGGAGCAGGACGAGATCGCCGCGCTGTCGCACCAGCGTGCGGCCGCCGCCCAGAAGAACGGCGTCTTCGAGGC
Source organism: Streptomyces sp. NPDC001027 (assembly GCF_040299045.1). Lineage (NCBI taxonomy): Bacteria > Bacillati > Actinomycetota > Actinomycetes > Kitasatosporales > Streptomycetaceae > Streptomyces > Streptomyces sp. NPDC001027. Next base: position 42,576 of record NZ_JBEPBI010000021.1, on the reverse strand, counting down.
GGAGATCACCCCGGTCGAGATCCCGCAGCGCAAGGGCGAGCCGGTCGTCTTCAGCAAGGACGAGGGCATCCGCGCCGACACGACCGCGGAGTCCCTCGGCAAGCTCCGTCCGGCCTTCGCCAAGGACGGCACGATCACCGCGGGCTCGTCGTCGCAGATCTCCGACGGCGCGGCGGCCGTGGTCGTGATGAGCAAGGCCAAGGCGCAGGAGCTCGGCCTGGAGTGGATCGCGGAGATCGGCGCCCACGGCAACGTGGCCGGGCCGGACAACTCGCTGCAGTCCCAGCCCTCCAACGCCATCGCGCACGCCCTGCAGAAGGAGGGCCTGCAGGTCTCCGACCTCGACCTCGTCGAGATCAACGAGGCCTTCGCGGCCGTCGCGGTCCAGTCAATGAAGGACCTCGGCGTGTCCACGGAAAAGGTGAACGTCAACGGCGGCGCCATCGCCCTCGGCCACCCGATCGGCATGTCCGGCGCCCGGCTGGTGCTGCACCTGGCGCTGGAGCTCAAGCGGCGCGGCGGCGGCGTCGGCGCGGCGGCGCTGTGCGGCGGCGGCGGGCAGGGCGACGCGCTGATCGTGCGGGTGCCCAAGGCCTGAGACGCGTCGTGCGACGTCACTCGCTGAACGCAACCGAACGGATCTGAACGGAGCTGTGATGCAGGACGTCTCCTCGCTGGTCGCCCAGGCCAGGGAAGGCCGCCCCCGGGCCGTGGCCCGGCTGATCTCCCTCGTGGAGGGGGCGTCCCCGCAGCTCAGGGAGGTCATGGCGGCCCTGGCGCCGCTCACCGGCAACGCGTACGTGGTGGGACTGACGGGATCGCCGGGCGTGGGCAAGTCCACCTCGACGTCCGCGCTGGTCACCGCCTACCGCAGGCAGGGCAGGCGGGTCGGGGTGCTGGCCGTCGACCCGTCGTCCCCGTTCTCCGGGGGCGCGCTGCTCGGCGACCGGGTCCGGATGTCCGACCACGCCTCCGACCCCGGCGTCTACATCCGCTCCATGGCCACCCGCGGCCACCTCGGCGGCCTCGCCTGGTCGGCGCCGCAGGCGATCCGGGTGCTCGACGCGGCCGGCTGCGACGTGATCCTGGTCGAGACCGTCGGCGTCGGCCAGTCGGAGGTCGAGATCGCCTCCCAGGCGGACACCAGCGTGGTCCTGCTGGCCCCCGGGATGGGCGACGGCATCCAGGCGGCCAAGGCCGGCATCCTGGAGATCGGCGACGTCTACGTCGTCAACAAGGCCGACCGGGACGGCGCCGACGCCACCGCCCGCGAACTGAACCACATGCTCGGCCTCGGGGAGGCCCGCGGCCCCGGGGACTGGCGGCCGCCGATCGTGAAGACCGTGGCCGCGCGCGCCGAAGGCGTCGACGAGGTCGTCGAGGCGCTGGAGAAGCACCGGGCGTGGATGGAGGAGCACGGCGTCCTCGCCGAGCGCCGCCGCGCCCGCGCCGCCCGCGAGGTCGAGACGATCGCCGTCACGGCCCTGCGCGAACGCATCGGCGACCTCCACGGCGACCGTCGGCTGAGCAGCCTGGCGGACCGCATCGTCACCGGCGAGCTCGACCCCTACCGGGCCGCCGACGAACTCGTGGAGGGCCTGACGAAGGGCTGAGCCGGGCCGAGGGCACGCCGGGGAAAACGGCGTGCGGGGCGTGCGCGACCGCTGATACGTTCGTTCTCGTGTTTCTCCTCTTGGCATAGGGACCGCCCAGGTCCGTGATCGGTGAGCGGCAGCAGGCCGGACCGGTCACGGCGATCCGGCGTCCCCTTTTCCGCGCTGCCTCGAGTCGAGGACTCCCTCATGTCCGCTTCACCCTCCGTGCGGCCCTCGTACGCCGCCGTCCTGCGGGTCCCGCATGCCCGCCGCACCTTCGCCGCCGCTCTGACCGGCCGGTTGTCCTACGCGGTCGTCCCGCTGTCCGTGATGCTCGCCGTGACCGGGTCCTCGGGCTCGTACGCGGTGGCCGGCGCCGTGATGGCGCTGTTCGGGGCCACCGCCGTCTTCCTGTCGCCCGCGCGGGCGGCCCTCGTCGACCGCCACGGGCCGCGCCGGACGCTCGCGCCGATGACGGCCGGGCACACTGCGCTGCTCGGTCTGCTGGCCGCGGCGGTCTCCCGGCCGGACGCCGCTCCGGCGCCGGTGCTCGGCGCCCTCGCCGCGGCCGCCGGAGCCTGTGTGCCGCCGCTGGGGCCGACCATGCGGGCCGTGTGGACCCGGCTCGCCCCCGACCGGGCCCTGCTCCAGCGCGCCTACAGCCTCGACGGCGTCGCCGAGGAGCTGCTGTTCGTGACCGGACCGCTGCTGGTCGGCGTTCTGGTCGGCTTCGCGCCGCCGGCCGCCGGGATCGTGGCCGGTGCGGCCCTGATGGCCGTGGGCACGGCCGGGTTTCTGTCGTCCCCCGCGCTGGCGGCGGCGCCGGCCGGGGCCGTCGCCGTGCGGCGGGGCGGCGTCGGGCTGCGCGGCCTCGGGCGGCCCGTGGCCGCCGTCGCCGGCGTCGGGCTGGCGCTGGGCGTCGTCGACCTGCTGGTCGTGGCGTTCTCGGAACGGCACGGACACGGCTCCGGCGGGGCGGCCGTGGCCTGGGTGCTGGCGGCGCTGTCGGCCGGCAGCGCGGTCGGCGGGCTGCTCAACGGCGCCGTCTCCTGGCGGACGCCGGCCCCGGGCCGGCTGCCGTGGCTCACGGCCGGCCTCGGACTGGCGCTGTGCGGCGCGGCCCTCGCGCCGGGGCTCGGCGCCCTGGCCGCGGCGGTCGCGATCGCCGGGTTCTTCGTGTCGCCGGCGCTCACCACGGCCTACCTCGTCGCCGACGAGGTCGCGGCTCCCGAGGCCCGGGTGCGGGCGGGGGCGTGGATCAACACGGCCGTCAACGCGGGCTGCACGGCGGGCACGGCGGTCGCCGGGGCGCTGGCCGGGCGGCTTCCGGTGGCGGCGTGCTTCGCGCTGACCGGGGCGGCGGTGCTCGCGACGGCGGCGCTCGTCGCGGGCGCGTCGGGGCGGCGCACGCCGGGCGAGGGAACGCCCGGGACAGACGCCGAGAGGGACGCCGGGGAGACAGGCACGGGGAGGAAGGGCACGCCCGCGAGGGACACGAGCCCTCTCGTGCCCCTCGCCTGAGCCGTCGGGCGGCGGTCAGTCGTCGAGGTCCCGCGTGACCTTGCCGGTGCGCGCGTCCACCAGCCATTCGCCGTGCCCGGCGGTGTCCACGCTCCAGACGCCGGCGCCCTGGTCGTCGTCCAGGTCGACGTCGGTCACCGTGCCCTTCGCGGCGACGGCGCGGACGGCCGCACGGGCGTCCACGGTCGTGGCCTTCAGGGCGGCGAGGTCCTCGCGGTCGTCGTCGCCGTCACGGTCACCGTCGTCGTCGGTGTCGCGGCGGGCGCCGAGGACCTCGCCGGTGTCCGGGGAGACGGTGACGGCGTACTCGGCGCCGTCCGCCTTCACGACGTCCACCTGCCAGGTCCCGGCGTCGGGGCCGTCGTCCTCGCGGTCGGCGGAGAGCGCGACGCCCGGCGTGTGGGCCAGCGCCGCTGCGATCGCCTCCGCCGCGCCGGTCTTCGCCGCGGTCCCCGAGGCGGTAGTCGCCGTGTCCGCGTGGCCGGCCCGCGCCGCCGTCCGCGCCTCGGGGGCCGGCGCCTGCGCCGCGCCGGTGGACGTGTCGCCGTCGGTGAAGGCGACCGCGGCGCCTCCGCCGATCAGGACGGACGCGGCGACGACGGCGGTGACGAGCGTGCGCTTCATGGGGCTTCCTCCGTGTTCAGGGGCTTTCGCTGACGACGAGGACCACGCTGCCCGATCGGAGCTGAAGCCCCGCTGAAGTCACCTGAAGGGCGCTTCAGCTTCGGTTTGACACCCTGAGCCCATGCGTCCGCCCGTCATCCGCCATCTCTGCGCCCCGGCCGCCGCGCGCCGCCCGTTCCGGATCCTGATCGTCGAGGACGAACGCCGGCTGGCCCTGTCGCTGGCCGGCGGCCTCACCGCCGAGGGCTACGCCGTGGACGTCGTACACGACGGTCTCGAGGGGCTGCGCCGGGCGGGTGAATCGCCGTACGACCTGCTGCTCCTCGACATCATGCTGCCCGGCATGAACGGCTACCGGGTCTGCTCCGCCCTGCGCGCCGCCGGTCACGACGTGCCGATCCTCATGCTCACCGCCAAGGACGGCGAGTACGACGAGGCGGAGGGCCTGGACACGGGCGCGGACGACTACCTGACCAAGCCCTTCTCGTACGTCGTCCTCGTCGCGCGGGTGAAGGCGCTGCTGCGCCGGCGGGGCCGGGACGGCGGCGCCCCGCCCGTGCTGCGGCTGGGCGGGCTGACCGTGGACACCGCCGCCCGTCGGGTCTTCGTCGCGGGCGAGGAGATCGTCCTCACCGCCAAGGAGTTCGCCGTCCTGGAGCACCTCGCGACCCGGGCCGGCGAGGTGGTGTCCAAGGCCGACGTCCTCGAGCACGTCTGGGACTTCGCCTACGACGGCGACCCCAACATCGTCGAGGTCTACGTCAGCGCGCTGCGCCGCAAACTGGGCGCCGGGCTCATCCGGACCGTGCGCGGCGCCGGGTACCGGCTGGAGCGGCCGGAGCCGGCGGAGCGACCGGAGGCCGCGCGATGAGCCGCAGGTGGGGCTCGGTGCGGGCGCGCGCGACGCTCGGCGCCGTCCTCGTGGTCGCCGTCGCCCTTCTCGCGGCCGGCGCCGCCGTGCTGCTGTCGCTGCGCTCGCAACTGCTCGACCAGGCCGACGCGCAGGCGGAGCGCACCGCGCGCGAGGCAGCCGCCCAGCTGTCCGTCGGGACGCCGTACGACAGGCTCTCCTCCCTGGACGACGACGACCGGCCGGTGCGGATCGCCGACGCCGCCGGCCGGCAGGTCGCCGCGTCCGAGGATCTGGAGGCGATCAGCGGGACGCCCGCCGCGGACCCCGCCGACGACGCCGACGACGTCCTCGCTCCCGGGGAGATCGAGGAGGAGCCCCGCTTCGGCGAGGGCTCCGCCACCGTCGACGGCGACACGGCCGACTACCGGTTCGCCGCCCTGCGCGTCCAGGACCCGGGCCGGGGCCCGCTGACCGTGTACGCCGGCGCCCCGCTGTCCGTCGAACGCGACGCCGTGCGCACCGCGCTGACGGTCATGCTGATCGGCTTCCCGTTGCTGCTGGCCGTCGTGGCGGGCGTGACCTGGCTGGTCACCCGGCGGGCGCTGCGGCCGGTCGAGGGGATCCGGCGGGAGATGGCGGCGATCACCGCCTCCGCCGACCTGGGCCGCCGGGTGCCCGAGCCGGACACCCACGACGAGGTCGCCCGGCTCGCCCGGACGACCAACGAGACGCTCGCCGCGCTGCAGAGCTCGGTGGAGCGGCAGCGCCGGTTCGTCGCCGACGCCTCCCACGAGCTGCGCAGCCCGATCGCCTCGCTGCGCACCCAGCTGGAGGTGGGCGCGGCGCACCCCGGCCTGCTGGACGTGGCGGGCGCGGTCGAGGACACCGTACGGCTGCAGCGGCTGGCCGCCGACCTGCTGCTGCTCGCCCGGCTGGACGCGGGGGAGGAGCCCGTGCGGGGGCGGGTCGACCTGGCGGCGCTGGCACGGGAGGGGGCCGCCGGGCGTCCGGCGGTGACGGTGGCCGCGGCGGCGGCGGGCGCGGCCGCCACGGTGGCCGGATCGCGGGGGCAGTTGGGCAGGGTGCTGGCCAATCTGCTCGACAACGCGCAGCGGCACGCCCGGACAGAGGTCGCGGTGTGCGTGCGGCGGTCGGGGGACCGGGTCGTCGTCGAGGTGGCCGACGACGGGGAAGGGGTGCCCGAGGCCGACCGGGAGCGGATCTTCGAGCGGTTCGTCCGGCTGGACGACGCGCGCAGCCGGGACGACGGCGGCGCGGGCCTCGGTCTCGCGATCGCCCGGGACGTGGCGGCGCGGCACGGCGGCACGCTCACGGCCGGTGAGACGCCGGCAGGCGGAGCCCTCTTCGAACTCCGCCTGCCCGCCGTCACCGCGTAGGGGGCGCTACAGCCTTCCCCGCCGGCCGCGGAGGTTCTCCGCGACGGGCTTCAGGGCCTTGGAGAGTTCCGCCAGGGCCTCGGGGGACAGGAGATCGATGAAGTGCCGCCGCACGGAGTCCACGTGGTGCGGCGCGACCTTCTGCATGGTCTCCATGCCGTGCTCGGTCAGGACCGCGTACAGGCCGCGGCGGTCGGACTCGCAGTTCTCCCGGCGCACCAGATCGGCGTTCTCCATACGGGTGATCTGGTGCGAGAGGCGGCTCTTGGACTGGAGGGTGGCGGCCGCGAGATCGCTCATTCGCATCCGCACGCCCTCCGACTCGGAGAGGTTCACCAGGATCTCGTAGTCGTTCATGGTCAGTCCGAACGGCTGAAGATCCTTCTCGAGCTGGTACGTCAACAGCCTGTTGACCTCCAGATGGGTGCGCCAGGCGCACTGCTCCGCTTGGGTCAGCCAGCGCGTGGCCGTTTCGGTCTCCATAAATGAAGTCTACCTAAAATGTTGAAAGGCGAACTAGTACGGGCGGTGTGACGGTGCGCACGCGTTCGATGTCACACTCCGCAGACTACCGCTCACAGCCCGAAGCGACGCTGGAGGTCCCCCAGCTGTCCGGGAAGGCGCGGTGCGCCGGACGGCGCGCCGTGGCCCCCGTGCCCACCTGGGACGCCGCCCGAACCGGGCACTCCCGGCTCGGGCGGAACCGCTCCCGTCGCCTGCTCGGCCATCAGGGTCTCGGTCGACTGCAGCAGCACCGTCCCGGCGCCGACGAACTCGAACTGGTGCTCCTCCCCGGAGGCGCCGCCGAGGCCCGTCAGAGCACGTAGACCGCCCATCACGCCGGTCATGTACCCGTGGTCGTAGTGATGGCACGGGGAGGGGCAGTCGGCCCAGCCGACGAGTGCCTGAGGGTCCACCCGGAGCGGCGGCTCCATGAACACCACCGGGCCGTTGGACGCGGCCACGAACTTTCCGGTTCCGATCAGCGTGAGGAATCCCGGCACGATCGACTGCTTGAGCGACAGACTTGGCTGAAAAGCGAGCAGATTGCCGGAGCGAATGGTCAGGTTGCCGTCTTCGAGGTCATAGGAATTCACGTCGAAGGCCCGGTCGGCGAGCAGCATCTTGCCCGAGCCCTCCGCCACGACCCAGTCGCTCGCGTGCAGAGGCGAATGGAAGGAAGTGCGCACCAGACGGTCCAGCCGACCGTGTCCGACGCCGTTGAAGTCGATCGACCCGTAGTAGGCGATCATCTTCCCCTTCTGGAGGAACCACTGGCTCCCCTTGAGCTCCACGCAGAAGGTGTAGCTGTTCACGTTGTCGTCGACCGGCAGGGTCATGGGGTCGTGCACCGTCGGGCCGCCGCCCGGAGCCCCGTACATGCTCACAGCTTCTCCTCCGACGCCTGGACGAACACCGCACCGCTGCCGCTCAGCTCGAGCTGGAAGCCCTCGCCGGAGCCGCGGCCCACCATGTCCCGCCAGCCGAGCGCCGTCGACAGCTTGTTGCGGACGTCGCCGTGGTGGGCGACGTAGGCCTGCGGGTCGACGTGCACCGGGCGCTGCGGGGTGATCGGGACCTCGAACACCCCGCCGTGGGCCATCACGGCGACGGCCCCGTGGCCCTTGAGAGTGGTGGTGAACAGGCCCTGTCCGCTGATCTGGCCGCGGACCATGCCCATGACGCCGCCCTGCGAGCCCAGGAACATGGTGCCCTGCTGGAGGGTGCCCTCGAAGGCGAGCAGGCGGTCCGCCTCGACGCACAGCGTGTCGCCGCTGAGCCTGATCACCTGGACATGGTGCCCGCCGTGCCCGAAGAGGACCGTGCCGTTGCCCTCGACGGTCATCAGCGGCGTGTCCTCGTTCGCGAGCCGCCGGCCGATCATGGACATCACCCCGCCCTGCCCGCCCTGGACGTTGGGGGTGAAGGACACCTCGCCGCGGTAGGCCAGCATGGCCCCGCGCTGACTGAAGAGCCGGGCGCCGGGGACGACGGTCGCCTCGATCATCTTGGAGTTGATCTCACGGAAGGTCATCTCACACGTCCCCCGCGATCGTGTTGCGCTCGCTCGGCTGGACGTACACCAGGCCGTCCCCCTCGAAGCGGATCTGGAAGGCCTCGCCGCCGCCTTCGCCCAGGAACGTGCGGAACGTCACCCCCGACTGGAAGGACTGCCGGACGTTTCCCTGGTGCGCGACATAGGCGCCGGGGTCGACGGTGAGCGGGTACTGCGGGCTGACGCGCAGCACCACGGCCGGCCCGTCCGACGTGATCGCCGCCTGGCCGGTGCCCTCGACGGTCGTCGTGAACAGCCCGTTGCCCTGGGTCGCGCCGCGCACCCCGGTGAAGCTGGTGCCGGTGCGCAGGCCGGCGTCGGTCGCGAGCAGATTGCTCGACTCGACGAACAGCTTGTCGCCCCGGAGCTGCACGAGGTTGATCTCGGAGGCGCGGTCGGCGAACCAGCAGGTGCCCTGCCCCCTCACCTCCATCACGGTCATCTGCTCGCCGGTGAGCCGCCGGGTCACCATGCCCCGGATGCCCTCGCCGCCGCCGCTGAGCTTCTTGAAGGCCATCTGCCCGTCGTACGCGACCATCGAGCCGTTCTTCGCCTTCACGGCGTCGCCGGTCATGTCGACGGCCAGCACCTTGCTGCCTTGGAGTCGAAACATCGCCACGGGGCGAAGGTATCGGCCGGACGGGTGCGCCGAACAGCACCCGGAGGTGGAGCAAGACCCTGAACGCACCCTTAGGGGGAGCGTTTGTCACAATGGACGAACGCTTGTGCGTGCATTCACAATCTCCCTGCCCCCGCCGTACCCCCACCCGAAGGTGACCCGTGGACCTGAAGACCGCCTCCGCCCTCCGCCGCCTGCGCCTGGTCTCCGCCCCGGAGGCCGTGTCGTTCCTCCTGCTGCTGGTCTGCTCGGTGCTGAAGCGGACCACCGACTTCGACGCCGTGCCCGTGATGGGCTGGGTCCACGCCGTGCTCTTCCTGCTGTACCTGCTCTTCTGGGCCGACGCCTGGAACCGCACGAAGTGGTCCCTGAAGACCGCGGCCCTCTACTTCGTCCTCGCGGTCCTGCCGACCGGCGGCTTCTTCGCCGAGCGCCGGCTGCGCCGCGAGTCGGTGGACGCGGTCATCGCCTCCCGCGCCCGCAAGGAAGGCGTCGTGAACGCATGATCGTCGCCTTCTCCATCACTCCCCTGGGTGTCGGCGAGGACGTCGGCGAGTACGTGGCCGACGCCGTTCGGGTGGTTCGCGCATCCGGCCTGCCGAACCGCACCGACGCCATGTTCACCTCCGTCGAGGGCGAATGGGACGAGGTGATGGACGTCGTCCGGCGGGCCGTCGCCGCCGTCGAGGCGCGCGCCCCGCGCGTCTCCCTCGTCCTCAAGGCCGACATCCGCCCCGGCGTGACGGACGGGCTCACCTCGAAGGTGGCGACCGTGGAGCGGCATCTCGCGCCGTGACCGCCCCGGACGCCCGTCCGGTCAGTCCCCCGAACGGGTGCGGACCGGCGGGGGTCCGGCCCGCGCCGCGTGACTAATGTCTCCCGGGTCGATCATGTTCCGCGCGTCGGCGCGGCGCCGAAGGGGGAGTGTGCGGTGGCAGGGCGGCGCGGGCCGGACCATCCCGGCAGGGCGATCACGGCGTTCCTCCTGGCGGTGACGCTGGCGGCGCTCTGCGTGGGCCAGACGCCCAGGACGCTCGCCTGCCCGCTCGCCCGGGGCGAGCTCACCGTCGACGACCTGCCCGCCGGCTCCTCCGTGCTCGACTGCCCCGCGGTCGGCCGCGTGGTCACCCACGACGGCGCGGGTCTGGCGGTGCCCGCGCCCGGCACCACGGTCAGCGTCGACGCCGTCACCGCGGACGGCTCGGCGCACGGGTTCGCCCTCACCGTCGCCGCCGACGGCACCGTCTCCTACGCCTACGAGGCCGCCCATGCCACGGCCGGCCGTGGCGGCCGCGCAGACGCCCCCGCCCCCTGCGCCGACGCCGCCTACGTCACCGCGGGCCGCAAGGAGTACGGCACGTACGAGTGGTACCTCGGCGACGGCCGCCTGCCGGCCGGGATCTCCCGGGCCGACGCCCGGCGGGCCTTCGAGGAGGCCGTCGGCGCCATCACCGCCAGCCGCAACGACTGCGGTCTCGACGACCGGGTCGCCGCGAGGGCCCGCCATGTGTCGACCACCTCCAGCAAGGCCGACATCGACCGGGAGACCCGCTGCATGAGCCCCGACGGCCTGAGCGTCTGGGACATGGGCGACCTCGGCGCCGACGCCGTCGCCACCACGTGCTCCTGGAGCCGCCCGGCGCCCGGCGGGGGACCGGAGGAACTGATCGAGGCCGACGTCCGCTTCAACGCCCACGACTACGCGTTCACCGTCGACCCCTCCGGAGCCTGCACGCGCGCGTACGACCTCCGCAGCGTCGCCACGCACGAGGCCGGGCACGTCTTCGGCCTCGGCCACGCCGGCGCCGGACACGAGAACCTCACCATGTTCGCGAGCTCGTTCGCCTGCTCCACGAGCGCCCGCACCCTCGGCAAGGGCGACGTCCTCGGTCTGCGCAGCCTCTACTGAGCGTCGCCCGACACCAGCGCGATGCCCAGCGGCGTCCGCTCGTAGAGCACCTGGTGGCCGTAGCGGCGGGACACCAGCAGCCCCGCCTCGCGCAGCACGCCCAGATGCGCGGACACCGACGACGGGGCGAGGCCGAGGCGGTGCGCCAGGGCCGAGGTGCTCGCCGGGTCGTCGAGCGCGCCGAGCACGGCGGCCCGGCCCCGGCCGAGCAGCCGCACCAGCGCGTCGGGGAGGCGCTGGGCGCGGTCGGCCGGGTCGCTCCACAGGCCCGCGATGCCCCGCGCCGGGTAGACCAGCGTGGGCTGCCAGGGCGGGTCGAAGCCGCTCACCACGTCCGGCCACGAGAACACGCTCGGCATCAGCACGAGCCCCCGGCCGCCGAGACGCCGCTCGTGCTCGCCGTTCGAGGCGACGGTCAGGGTGCCGGCCCGCCAGCCGCACCGGCGGTTGATCTCCGGCAGCAGCCCGCCCAGGCCCACCTCGGCCAGCCGGCGGGAGTGGAAGGCGACGTCCGCCTCCAGCAGTGCGCGCAGCCGGGGCCAGTCCGGCGCGAGCAGGGTGCGCCAGACCTCCTCCAGCACGTCGGCGAGTTCCCGGATCATCGCTTCCGGATCCGCCAGCCAGGCCCGCCCCTGCGGCGAGTCCAGCGCGCCGGGGGTGTCCGCCAGCGAACGGGCGGTGTCCTCGCGGGCGGCTCGCGGGTCCGCGGCCCGCACGGCGGCGATCTCCTCCTCGAAGCCGGCCGCGGGGCCCAGGGGCGGCGGGCACAGCCAGTCGGGGGAGTGGCCCCGGCGCGGCATGACCAGCCACAGACCGGTCAGGTCGAGCGTCCCGGCCGCCGTGCGGATCCGGCGCAGCCAGGGCGTGTGGTAGCCGTGCCGGTCGGGCCGCTTGAGCGTGCGCGCGGCCTCCTGCGTCTCCCACAGCGGGGACACGGCGAAGCGGCAGCGCAGGAAGTCCTCCTCCCCGAAGTGCAGACGCGAGGACACGCGCCCCTCCTCCCACCCGTGCGGCGAACATTCGGCCCAGGCCGAAACTCTAGGACGTGCGCCCGCGGCCCAGCACGCTGCCCTGCATGTCAGACGTCACGACGGCCGCCGCAGAGGCCCCGCCCGCCGGATACCTCCGGGTGTTCGCCGTCCGCGAGTTCCGGGCCGTCTTCGCCGCCCACCTGCTGTCCATGCTCGGCGTCATCGTCGCCGAGATCGCCCTCTCCGTCCTGGTCTACGACCTGACGGGCTCGCCCCTGCTGAGCGCCCTGGCCTGGGCCCTCGGCTTCCTGCCCTACGTCGTCGGCGGCACCCTGCTCGCCGGGGTCGCCGACCGCTTCCCGGCCCGGCGCGTCCTCGTCGGCTGCGACCTGGTGTGCGCGGCGTGCGTGCTGCCCATGACGGCTCCGGGCGCGCATCTCGCCGTCCTGCTCGCCCTGCGCTGCTGCCTCGCTGTGGTCTCACCGGTCTTCGCGGGCACCCGCATGGCGACCCTCGCGGACATCCTGGGCGACGGCGACCTGTTCGTCCTCGGCCGCTCCCTGCTGCGCATCACCGCGCAGAGCGCCCTGCTGGTCGGCTTCGGCCTCGGCGGCGTGCTGCTCACGGTCGCCTCCCCGCGCCAGGCACTCCTCCTCACCGTCGCCACCTTCCTCGCCTCCGCCGCGCTGCTGCGTCTGGGCACCCGCCGCCGCCCGGCCCGGGCGCGGACCGGCGGGGCGCTGGTCGCCGACTCCCTCAGAGGGGCCCGGCAGGTCCTCGCCGACCGGCGCACCCGGGCGCTGCTGCTGCTCTTCTGGGCGCCGCCGACGTTCGCCGTCGCTCCCGAGGCGCTGTCCGCGCCGTACGCGGACGACCTCGGGGCCGGCTCCGTGGGCCTCGGGCTGCTGATGTGCGCGCTGCCGGTCGGCACGGTCGCGGGCGAGCTGTACGCCGGGGCCCGGCTGCGGCCCGCGACCCGCGAGCGGATCGCCCTCCCGCTCGCCTGCGTCAGCCTGCTGCCCTACCTCGGCTACGCCTTCCGCCCCGGCCTCGCCGTCTCGCTGCTTCTGCTGGTCGTCGCGGGGGCCGGGTCGGCGTACACCCTCGGCCTGGACCAGTGGATCGTCCGGGACGTCCCGGTGGAGCTGCGCGGCCGGGCCATGACGCTGCTCACCGCCGGGCTGATGACCTTCCAGGGCGTCGGCATGGCCCTGGCGGGGGTCGCCGCCGAGGTGGCGGGGGTGGCGTGGACCGTCACGGGGGCGGGTCTCCTGGGGGCCCTGGCTTGCCTCCTCACCGCCCGGGAGGTCCGCAAGACCGAAACGCGAGACGGGGCTGACCACGATGTGACCGGCCGGTAAGGTCTGGAGGCGTGCCGAAACCGCTCAGTCTCGCCTTCGACCCCATCGCCCGCGCCGACGAGCTCTGGAAGCAGCGCTGGGGGAGCGTGCCGTCCATGGCCGCGATCACCTCGATCATGCGCGCGCACCAGATCCTGCTCGCCGAGGTGGACGCCGTGGTCAAGCCCTACGGCCTGACGTTCGCGCGCTACGAGGCGCTGGTGCTGCTCACCTTCTCCAAGGAGGGCGAGCTGACCATGTCGAAGATCGGCGAGCGGCTGCAGGTGCACCCCACCTCGGTGACGAACACCGTGGACCGCCTGGTGAGGTCCGGTCTGGTGGACAAGCGCCCCAACCCCAACGACGGCCGCGGCACGCTCGCCGTGATCACCGGGAAGGGCCGTGAGGTCGTGGAGGCGGCCACCCGCGACCTGATGGCCATGGACTTCGGGCTCGGGGTGTACGACGCGGAGGAGTGCGGGGAGATCTTCGCGATGCTGCGGCCGCTGCGGGTCGCCGCGCACGACTTCGACGAGGACTGAGCCGCCGCCCGGGGACGCCCCGCGACCGGGAGCGGAGCGGACGCGCCGGGAGCGCCGACCCGGGGCAAGATCTCCCGGAACGGGTCGTTACGCTCGTCGGCATGAAGAAGAGCGTGCTGACCCGCTACCGCGTCCTGGCCTATGTCACCGGTGTGCTGCTGGTCCTGCTGTGCCTGGGCGTCATCGCCAAGTACATCCTGGACGTCGACGGGGCCGCGGACTTCACCCGCGTCGTCGGATTCGCGCACGGCTGGCTCTACGTTCTCTACCTCGTCTTCGCCTTCGACCTGGGCTCCAAGGCGAAGTGGCCGGTCGGCAAGCTGCTGTGGGTGCTGCTGGCCGGGACCGTCCCGACGGCCGCCTTCTTCGTGGAGCGCAGGATCAGCCGCGAGCTGGCCCCGGCGGCCGCGTTCGAGGACGCGGCGGTCATCAAGGCGTAGCCGGTATTCGGCATCCGGCGGCGTGGCTCTCCGCCGCCGGACCGGTCTGCCGTCTCCCGCCGCACCGGTCTCCGGTCGCGCGCGGGCGCGGCGAGGCGTGTGCGGCAGGCCGGGCCGCCCGGAAGCACCGATCACCGGAGTCCCTGCCTGCAGCTGTCGACATTTACTTGGACGTCCTAGTAAATTCGAAGCATGGACGCTGACGTCATCGAGGAGGGCCGCCGTCGCTGGCAGGCCCGGTACGACGCTTCGCGCAAGCGTGAGGCCGACTTCACCACGCTCTCGGGAGACCCGGTGGAGCCGGTGTACGGGCCGCGGGCCGGTGACGCCTACGACGGCTTCGAGCGCATCGGCTGGCCGGGGGAGTACCCCTTCACGCGCGGCCTGTATCCGACCGGCTACCGCGGGCGCACCTGGACCATCCGGCAGTTCGCCGGGTTCGGCAACGCCGAGCAGACCAACGAGCGCTACAAGATGATCCTGGCCAACGGCGGCGGAGGCCTCTCCGTCGCCTTCGACATGCCGACCCTCATGGGCCGCGACTCCGACGACCGGCGCTCGCTGGGCGAGGTCGGGCACTGCGGCGTCGCCATCGACTCGGCCGCCGACATGGAGGTCCTGTTCAAGGACATCCCGCTGGGCGAGGTCACCACGTCGATGACGATCAGCGGGCCCGCCGTGCCCGTCTTCTGCATGTACCTGGTCGCCGCCGAACGCCAGGGCGTCGACCCCGGGGTCCTCAACGGCACGCTCCAGACGGACATCTTCAAGGAGTACATCGCCCAGAAGGAGTGGCTCTTCCCGCCCGAGCCGCACCTGCGCCTGATCGGCGACCTCATGGAGTACTGCGCGGCCGGCATCCCCGCCTACAAGCCGCTGTCCGTCTCCGGCTACCACATCCGCGAGGCCGGCGCGACGGCGGCGCAGGAGCTCGCCTACACCCTGGCGGACGGCTTCGGGTACGTGGAGCTGGGACTCAGCCGTGGGCTCGACGTCGACGTGTTCGCGCCCGGACTGTCCTTCTTCTTCGACGCGCACGTCGACTTCTTCGAGGAGATCGCCAAGTTCCGCGCGGCGCGCAGGATCTGGGCGCGCTGGATGCGGGACGTCTACGGGGCCAGGAGCGAGAAGGCCCAGTGGCTGCGCTTCCACACCCAGACCGCCGGCGTCTCGCTGACCGCCCAGCAGCCGTACAACAACGTGGTGCGCACGGCCGTCGAGGCCCTGGCGGCGGTGCTCGGCGGCACCAACTCGCTGCACACCAACGCCCTCGACGAGACCCTCGCGCTGCCGAGCGAGCAGGCCGCCGAGATCGCGCTGCGCACCCAGCAGGTGCTCATGGAGGAGACCGGCGTCGCCAACGTGGCCGACCCGCTGGGCGGTTCGTGGTTCGTCGAGCAGTTGACGGACCGGATCGAGGCCGACGCGGAGAAGATCTTCGAGCAGATCAGGGAACGCGGGCTGCGCGCGCACCCCGACGGCCGGCACCCCATCGGCCCCATCACCTCCGGCATCCTGCGCGGGATCGAGGACGGCTGGTTCACCGGCGAGATCGCGGAGTCCGCGTTCCGCTACCAGCAGGCCCTGGAGAAGGGCGACAAGAGGGTCGTCGGCGTCAACGCGCACACCGGGTCGGTGACCGGGGACCTGGAGATCCTGCGGGTCAGCCACGAGGTGGAGCGGGAGCAGGTGCGGGTCCTGGGGGCGCGCAGGACCGCCCGGGACGAGCAGGCCGTGCGCAGTGCCCTCGCGGCGATGCTGACGGCCGCCCGCGACGGGGCCAACATGATCGGCCCCATGCTGGACGCAGTGCGGGCCGAGGCCACGCTGGGCGAGATCTGCGACGTCCTGCGGGACGAGTGGGGCGTGTACACGGAGCCGCCCGGCTTCTGAGCCCCCGCGAGACGCCCGCGAGACGACGGGGCGGCGCCGGACCGTTCGACGGCCCGGTCCCGCCCCGCTCCCGTGTCCCGGGCGCGAAGGCGTCGGCCAGGTCCCCGGCCCGGGGCCTAGGTCTGCCCGGAGGGCGGCGTCAGGCCCAGCAGCAGGACCCGGGTGAAGGCGTGCACCCATTCCTCGTCCGCCGGTTCCGCGCTGACCAGCGTGCGGTGCACCACCGCTCCCGCCACCACGTCGAAGATGAGGTCGACGGTGCGCGCGGCCTCGGCCGGGTCGGACTCCGTGGGGAGTTCGCCGCGCGCCTGGGCCCGGGCGCGGCCCTCCAGGACCAGGCCCTTCTGCGGCTCGACGATGGAGGCGCGGATGCGCTCGCGCAGAGCGTCGTCGCGGGTGGACTCGGCGACGACCGCCATCAGGCCGTTCTTGGCCTCCGGTTGCGCGAGGATCGCCGCGAACTGCAGGACCACGCCCTCGATGTCCGCGGCGAGGCTGCCGCGGTCGGGGAGTTCGAGCGCGTCGAACAGCTCCGCGACCGCGTCGACGACCAGTTCGTTCTTGCCGGCCCAGCGGCGGTAGAGCGTCGTCTTGGCGACGCCGGCACGGGTCGCCACGTCGCCCAGGGTCAGTCTCGACCAGCCCAGCTCGACCAGCGCCGCACGCGTCGCGGCCAGGATCGCGGCGTCCGCGGCGGCGCTGCGCGGGCGGCCCGTACGGACGGCGGGCGTGCGGCTCTGCATTCTCCGACCATAACCGCAGGTTTTTCCGCTGCGTCCGTGAGGCAGATCACTGGGAGGCGCTTGGTGCGAGAGCACTCGACACCATTACGCTACGACTCGTAGCGAAAGCTCGCGACGGACGTACGCGAGCCGGACCCGGCACGGCGCGGGGTGGGGACCCGAGCGCCCGTGCCCGGGATGTTCGGGAGTATTCGGATCGCTTTTCACGCAGACGCGCGGACGGGGGAGGATAGACGCATGCAGCCACGGAACATGTCCATGAGCGGAGTCGTCGACCTCGCCGCGGTGAAGGCGGCCCAGGAGGCCAAGGCCAAGGCGGAACAGACGCGCGCCGAAGCGGCACGGCAGGGCGGCACGGGAGCCGTCTCCCCGGCCGACCTCGTGATCGACGTCGACGAGGCGGGATTCGAGCAGGAGGTCCTGCAGCGGTCCGCCGAGGTGCCCGTCGTCATCGACTTCTGGGCCGAGTGGTGCCAGCCGTGCAAACAGCTGAGCCCGGTCCTGGAGCGTCTCGCCCTCGAGTACGACGGCCGCTTCCTGCTCGCCAAGATCGACGTCGACGCCAACCAGATGCTGATGCAGCAGTTCGGGGTGCAGGGCATTCCGGCTGTGTTCGCCGTCGTCGCCGGGCAGGCGCTGCCGCTCTTCCAGGGCGCGGCCGGCGAGGCGCAGATCCGCCAGACCCTCGACCAGCTGGTGCAGGTCGCCGAGCAGCGGTTCGGGCTGACCGGCCTGACCGTCGACCCCGACGCCGGGCCGGGCGAGGCCCAGGCGGCCCCCGCCGAGCCCGTCGGACCGTACGACGCGCTCCTCGAAGCCGCCGTGCAGGCGCTGGACGGGGGCGACTTCGGCGGCGCGGTGCAGGCCTACAAGAACGTCCTGGCCGACGACCCCGCAAACCCCGAGGCCCGACTCGGTCTCGCTCAGGCCGAGTTGCTCCAGCGGGTCGGCGACATGGATCCGCAGCGGGTGCGCGCTGACGCGGCCGAGCGTCCCACCGACGTCGCGGCCCAGATCGCCGCGGCCGACCTGGACCTGGTGGGCGGTCATGTCGAGGACGCCTTCGGCAGGCTCATCGACACCGTGCGTCGCACGGCCGGCGACGACCGGGACGCCGCGCGGGTGAGGCTGCTCGAACTGTTCGACGTGGTCGGCCCCGACGACCCGCGGGTGGCGGCGGCACGGCGGGCGCTGGCGCGCGCGTTGTTCTGACCCCGTCCGGCCCCGGTTCTGACCAGTCGCTAAACGTCGGGGCCGGTGGTGTCGGAGTGAAAATTTCGTCGAAGTGGTTCCCCAGCGGCCGCGCTTTACCAAATCTTGGTAATCGCGGCCGCTGTTACTAGGAGTAAGACCAGGCCGTCGGTCTGTCGGTTTCTGTCCATCGGTCAACAGTTTTGTCCTGGGCATGAAAGACACCCTGCGTCGCCGGTCGAGACCTGTGGGTCGTTGTTCGGTTATCCGGCCGTTACTAGCCAGTAACGAACCCCCTTGTGCGGGCGGCGAGAATGCACCACGATCGGCCACGCTCGGTCCAATCCCGTACCCCGACAGCCGGTTGGGCGGACGGGTTCTCCTGGGTCCCCACCGAGCAGGGCCGACGACAGTGACGTCGGCCCTCGGACAGGGGGGTCTTCGCCGAGGCGAAGCCTGTCCGGCAAGGTTGTGCGTGATGCGTGTCAGGCGCGACCAGTGGTTGTCGCTCGGGGGTGATCGCCGGTGATTCGGTGCGCGGTTCGCGCCTCCGGAACAGGCGCTCCCCTTCCCGAGGACGTAGCACTTCTCCCATCCCTGGCCGGCTGACTCGCCCTCATCGGAGGCGAGCCGGAGCCAGGAGATGTACGTCCGAGAAGGAGGAAATATGGAGTCCCAGGTGCGTGGCGGGACCAGATGGAAGCGCTTCGCTGTGGTCATGGTGCCCAGCGTCGCCGCTACGGCGTGCATAGGTGTCGCCCTCGCGCAGGGTGCACTGGCCGCGTCGTTCAGTGTTTCGGGGCAGTCGTTCAAGGTCACCGCCGACAAGCTCGTCGGTACCGGCTTCGCGCAGTACGGAGCCATCGACTCGGGGTACAACCTCGACGGCAGCAAGACTGCTCACGCGGTCGCGGTCTCGTCCTTCACCAAGGCCGAGATCACGAACATGTGCCAGTCCGTGGTCACGCCGAACATCCCGCTGCTCGGCTCGGTGAGCCTGACGCTGAAGGCGGGCGGCGGCGGCAAGCCGGTCGAGGCCGACAACCTCTACATCGACGTCGAGGACCTCAGCGCCGACGCGACGTTCGAGAACATCCGGATCGGCGTCGCCGGCAAGGACCTCAAGGGTCCCGGCATCAAGAGCGGTGACGCCGCCAACCCGTTCGGCTTCGGTCAGGACGCCGAGAAGGCCACCCTGACCGACGTGAAGCAGACGGCGTGGGCCACCACCGCCGGAACCTTCAAGCTCAGCGGCCTGAAGATGTCGCTGTCGTCGGGTGTCAAGGAGTGCTACTAAGCACTCTCTGACGGGCGGGGGAGCCGATGGCGCCCCCGCCCGTCCAGTCTGAAGCCCGGGGCTTCACCAGTCGTACGACTCACCACCACAGCAAAGCCGCACCAGGGAGCTGTTTTCCATGAGCGCCGAGACCCCTGACGCCCCCGGCCAGTTCACCCGCCGGAGGCAGCAGTTCCGCGCCTGGCGGGGCACCAGGCCGTTCTGGGCGGGCCTGTTCGTCCTTATCGCCGGCTTCCCCATCGCCTACTTCCCCTACGCCCACCTCCAGGTGGGCCATCTGACCTTGGCGATGGCGACCACGGCGGGCGCGGGGTCGCTGATCATCGGCGTCCTGCTCGGCGTTCTGGGCATCAGTCTGTGGTTCCAGAAGCACGTCCAGGTCTTCGCGGGCGTCGCGGCGATCCTGCTCGGCCTGGTGTCCATCCCGGTGTCCAACCTCGGCGGCTTCCTCATCGGCTTCCTCTTCGCGCTGATCGGCGGAGCGATGGCCGTGTCGTGGGCTCCCGGCGCGCCGCCCGCGCCCGCTCCGGGCCCGGAGACGTCCGCCGACGCCGGAGGCGCTCCCGAGGGCGCGTTCCCCGAGGGCCCCGCGAAGACGGGCGACCTCACCGAGAACCCGTACAGCACGGGCCCGGACCGGACCGGCGGGCCGTCCTTCACGAAGGACGCCGACGGCCCGGGCGAGCCGAACGACCTGCACGACCTGCACGATCTGTCAGGAACGAGCCCGGCGAACGGGGCGAACGGGAGGCACAGTGCCGGCTGACGAGGTTTCCACCGGGAGCGATGTGGACGCTGCCCGCGTGAGAAGCACCGGGCCGCGGCACGCGGCACCCAAGAAGCCGCTGTTCACCAGGTTCCACATGCCGGCGGGCAAGGCGATAGCCCTGGCGGCCATGCCGACGGCGGTTCTGATGGGCATGGGCTTCACGCCCACCCTCGCCAACGCCGAGGGCCAGCCGGCGTCCAAGAGCCTCACGATCGACGAGTACAAGGACTGCGTGGCGGCCCTCGCGAAGACGGACGCCGCTGCCTCGCCGTCCGCCTCCGCCGGCGAGTCCGCCGACGACGCCAAGGGCGACACGAAGGACGACGCCAAGGACGACTCGAAGGACGACGCCAAGGACTCCTCGGGCGGCTCCAAGGGCGGCTCGGACGACTCCAAGGGCACGGCGGGCGACTCGGGCAAGGGCGGCTCCGCCTCGTCGGATTCAGGTTCCGACGACGCGGCGAAGCCCTCCCCGTCGGCCTCCTCCGCCCCCGAGAAGTCCGCGACGTCCGCCGACACCACGCCGACGACCCCGGACCCCGAGACGGGCAAGAACGTCCTGGAGACCATCGGCGACGCCATCACGGACCTGTTCGACGGCGACAAGGACGCCGACGAGGCGACCGGGGCGAGCCCCTCGCCGTCGGCCTCCGCCCCGGCCGGTGACGCGGCGTCGGGCTCAGGCTCCTCGGACGCCTCCGGCTCCGGCTCGTCCGGCGACTCGTCGTCCGGCAAGACCTCCTCCGGCAAGACGTCCTCGGGGAAGACCTCCTCGGGCACGTCCAAGGACACCGCCGACGCCGTTGCCGACAAGGCGAAGGACACCGCCGAGGACGCCGCCGACAAGGCCGGGAAGACGGCGAAGGACGCCAAGGACACCGCCGCCGACGCCACGGCCTCGCCGAGCGCCTCCAAGGACGCCGTGACGGACGCCGAGGACTGCCCCGCCGCCACCGAGGACGAGGGCGGGATCGACAACGGCAAGATCGCGCTGCCCGACGACCCCTGGTTCCTGAACGCCAGCTCGCTGCTGCTCAAGGGCGCCGACTACCAGGGCGTCGTGAAGGTGAAGACGGCCAACGGCACGGTCAAGGAAGTGCTGAAGTACGTCATCTCCGGCGGCACCGACATCGGCGACCTGCACCAGACGGTGAAGGACAAGCAGTCCGGCAAGACGTACCACGTGCAGGCCGGCAAGGGCACGACGTCCACCATCCGCGACGGCGACACGATCATGTACACGGAGAGCATCTCCGGGAACCTGTTCGGCCTGATACCGGTGACGTTCAGCCCGAAGAGCCCGCCGCCGCTGAACATCCCGCTGATCTACTTCACCAACGCCAAGGTCCAGCAGGCCGGCCAGTTCGGCGGCACGCTGCACGTGCCCGGACTGCACCAGTTCACGACCGCCGGCTGAGCCGAGCGCCGCGCGAGCCCACCAGCCCGTCCGGGAGCCGCACAACGCCTGAGGGCGCCCCCTGTGTCACAGGAGGCGCCCTCAGGCGCGTACAGGCCCGTCAGGGGCCGCTGTTCGCTCAGTCGCGGGAGCCGCCGCCGAGGTGGTGGACCCGGAGCATGTTGGTGGTGCCGGGGACGCCGGGGGGCGAGCCGGCGGTGATGATGACGACGTCGCCCGGGTTGAAGCGGTTGATCTTGGCGATCTGCTGGTCGACCATGTCCACCATCTCGTCCGTGGTGTTCACGAACGGCACGATGTGCGACTCGACGCCCCAGCTGAGCGCCAGCTGGTTGCGGGTGTCCTCGTCGGTGGTGAAGGCGATGATCGGCTGGGACGCGCGGTAGCGCGAGAGCCGGCGGGCGGTGTCGCCGGACTGGGTGAACGCCACCAGGCCCCGGCCGCCGAGGAAGTCGGAGATCTCGCACGCGGCGCGCGCGATCGAACCGCCCTGCGTGCGCGGCTTCTTGCCCGGCACGAGCGGCTGCAGACCCTTGCTGAGCAGCTCCTGCTCGGCCGCGGTCACGATCTTCGACATCGTCTTCACGGTCTCGATCGGATACGCGCCCACGCTCGACTCGGCCGACAGCATGACCGCGTCCGCGCCGTCCAGGATCGCGTTGGCCACGTCGGAGGCCTCGGCGCGGGTCGGCCGCGAGTTGGTGATCATCGACTCCATCATCTGGGTCGCCACGATCACCGGCTTGGCGTTGCGCCGGCACAGCTCGATCAGGCGCTTCTGCACCATGGGGACCCGCTCGAGCGGGTACTCGACGGCGAGGTCGCCGCGGGCGACCATCACACCGTCGAACGCCATCACGACGTCCTCCATGTTCTCCACCGCCTGCGGCTTCTCCACCTTGGCGATGACGGGGACCCGGCGGCCCTCCTCGTCCATGACCCGGTGGACGTCGGCGACGTCCTTGGCGTCCCGGACGAAGGACAGCGCGACCAGGTCCGCGCCCATGCGCAGCGCGAACCGCAGGTCCTCGATGTCCTTCTCGCTCAGTGCGGGCACGTTGACGGCCGTGCCGGGCAGGTTGATGCCCTTGTGGTCGGAGATGACCCCGCCCTCGATGACGATCGTCCGCACCCGCGGGCCCTCGACGTCGAGGACCTTGAGCTCGACGTTGCCGTCGTTGATGAGGACCTGGTCGCCGCGCGAGACGTCGCCGGGCAGGCCCTTGTAGGTCGTGCCGCAGATCGTCTTGTCGCCGGGGACGTCGTCGGTGGTGATGGTGAACTCGTCACCGCGCACCAGCTCGACCGGGCCCTCGGCGAAGGTCTCGAGGCGGATCTTGGGGCCCTGGAGGTCGGCGAGGACGCCGATGGCCCGGCCGGTCTCCTTGGCGGCGGCACGGACACGGTCGTACCGGCCCTGGTGCTCGGCGTGGGAGCCGTGGCTGAAGTTGAAACGGGCCACGTTCATGCCGGCCTCGATCAGCGACACGAGCATTTCGTGGGAGTCGACCGCGGGGCCGAGAGTACAGACGATTTTCGAACGGCGCATGGGGCGATCCTATCGGTTTGTTTCGCAACGGAATATTCCGTCTGACGGAAGAACAAATGAGAAGGAGTGTGCTCAGTTGCTTTCCTGCTCAGTTGCACATGACAGAGTCACAAATGATTACCGCTTCACCAGTGCGTAGGTCTGTGTCGCGATCTCCAGTTCCTCGTCCGTCGGCACCACGGCGACCGCCACCCGCGCGCCGGCGGGCGAGATCAGCCGCGGCTCGTCACCGCGCACCGCGTTCAGCGCGTCGTCCACCGCCAGGCCCAGGGAGCCCAGACCCGCGAGCGCCGCCTCGCGCACCGGAGCCGCGTTCTCCCCGACCCCGGCGGTGAACGCCACCGCGTCCACATGCCCGAGCACGGCGTAATAAGCCCCGATGTACTTCTTCAGCCGGTGAATGTAGATGTCGAACGCGAGCTTCGCCCGCTCGTCGCCCTCGTCGACCCGCCGACGGATCTCCCGCATGTCGTTGTCCCCGCAGAGCCCGACCAGACCGCTCTTCTTGTTGAGAAGAGCATCGATTTCGTCGATGGACATATTGCCGACACGAGCCAAATGGAAGATGACGGCAGGGTCGACGTCTCCCGAGCGCGTACCCATGACGAGGCCCTCCAAGGGCGTCAGCCCCATCGAGGTGTCCACGCACCGGCCCCTCTCGACGGCCGACGCCGACGCCCCGTTGCCGAGGTGCAGCACGATGACGTTCACCTCCTCGGGGGACCTGCCCAGCAGCTTCGCCGTCGCCCGGGAGACGTACGCGTGCGACGTCCCGTGGAAGCCGTAGCGCCGCACCCGGTGCGCGTCCGCCGTCTCGACGTCGATCGCGTAGCGGGCCGCCGACTCCGGCATCGTCGTGTGGAAGGCGGTGTCGAACACGGCCACCTGCGGCAGGTCGGGCCGCAGGGCCGTCGCCGTGCGGATGCCGGTCAGGCTCGCCGGGTTGTGCAGCGGCGCGACCGGGATCAGCCGCTCGATCTCGGCGAGCACCGCGTCGTCGACCACGGTCGGCCGGGTGAAGTGCCGCCCGCCGTGCACGACCCGGTGCCCGATCGCGGCGAGCTCGGGGGAGTCCAGACCGAGACCGTCCCCGGCCAGCTCCTCGGCGACGGCCTTCAGGGCCGCGTCGTGGTCGGCGAACGGCCCGCTCCGCTCACGGGTCGCCCCGCCGGCGGCCAGCGGGGAGTGCCTGAGCCGGGAGGTCCGCTCGCCGATGCGCTCGACGAGCCCGCTCGCCAGCCGGCTGCTGTCCCGCATGTCGAGCAGCTGGTACTTCACCGACGAGGAGCCGGAGTTGAGGACGAGGACACGGGTCGCGCTCACAGGTCGGTCGCCTTCTCGCTGGAGGTCCGGTCGGAGTCCCGGCCGGTCTGGGACGGGATCTGGGCCTGGATCGCCGTGATGGCGACGGTGTTGACGATGTCCTGGACGAGAGCGCCCCGGGACAGGTCGTTCACCGGCTTGCGCAGCCCCTGCAGCACCGGCCCCACCGCGATCGCGCCGGCCGAACGCTGCACCGCCTTGTAGGTGTTGTTGCCGGTGTTGAGGTCCGGGAAGATCAACACGCTGGCCTGGCCCGCGACTTCGGAGCCCGGCAGCTTGGTGGCGGCGACGGTCGGCTCGACGGCGGCGTCGTACTGGATCGGCCCCTCGATCTTCAGGTCGGGACGCCGCCCGCGTACCAGCTCCGTCGCCTCCCGCACCTTGTCGACGTCCGCGCCCGAGCCGGACGTGCCGGTGGAGTACGACAGCATCGCGATCCGCGGCTCCACGCCGAACTGCGCGGCCGTGGCGGCCGCCTGGACGGCGATGTCGGCGAGCTGCTCGGCGTCCGGGTCCGGGTTCACCGCGCAGTCGCCGTAGACCAGCACCTTGTCGGCGAGGCACATGAAGAACACCGACGACACGATGTCGGCGTCCGGCTTGGTCTTGATGATCTCGAACGCCGGCCGGATGGTGGCCGCCGTCGAGTGCACGGACCCGGAGACCATGCCGTCGGCGAGGCCCTCCTGCACCATGAGGGTGCCGAAGTAGTTCACGTCGGAGACCACGTCGTAGGCCAGCTCGACGGTGACGCCCCGGTGGGCCCGCAGCGCGGCGTACTTCTCGGCGAAGGCGTCGCGCAGCTCGCTGGTCGCCGGGTCGACGAGCCGGCAGTCGCCGAGGTCGATGCCCAGGTCGGCGGCCTTCTTGCGGATCTGGTCCACCGGTCCGAGCAGGGTGAGGTCGCACACGCCGCGGCGCAGCAGCACCTCGGCCGCGTGCAGCACCCGCTCCTCGGTCCCCTCCGGCAGCACGACCCGGCGCTTGTCGGAGCGGGCCTGTTCGAGGAGCTTGTGCTCGAACATCATCGGCGTGACGCGGTCGGTGCTGGGCGCGGAGACGCGCCGCAGCAGATCACCCGTGTCCACGTGCCGCTCGAACAGCCCCAGCGCGGTCTCCGCCTTGCGCGGCGTGGCCGCGTTCAGCTTGCCCTCCAGGGAGAACAGCTGCTCGGCGGTGAGGAAGCTGTTGCCGGGCACCGACACGACCGGAGTGCCGGGGGCGAGGCGGGCGGCGAGCGTCAGGATCTCCTGGGTCGGCACCTCGCCCAGGGTGAGCAGCACACCGGCGATCGGCGGGGTGCCGGCGCTGTGCGCGGCCAGCGAACCGATCACCAGGTCCGCACGGTCGCCCGGCGTGACGACCAGACAGCCCGGGGTCAGCGCCTCGAGGAAGTTCGGCAGCATCGCCCCGCCGAAGACGAAGTCGAGGGCGTCGCGGGCCAGCCCGGAGTCGTCGCCCAGCAGCACCCGCGCGCCGAGGGCGTGGCTGATCTGCGAGACCGTCGGCGCGGACAGCGCGGGCTCGTCGGGCAGCGCGTAACAGGGCACGGGCACCCGGGCGGCCAGCCGCGAGGCGATCTCCTCCCGGTCCTCCCGGGCGACCCGGTTGGTCACCATGGCGAGGACGTCGCAACCGAGGCCCTGGTACGCCCGGTAGGCGTTGCGGGTCTCGGCGAGCACGGACTCCACCGTCTGCTTGCGGCCGCCGACGACCGGGATCACGGACGCGCCGAACTCGTTGGCGAGGCGCGCGTTGAGGGCGAGTTCGTCCGGGAACTGGGTGTCGGCGTAGTCGGTGCCCAGCACGAGGACGACGTCGTAGTCGCGGGCGACGCGGTGGAAGCGCTCCACGAGCGTCGAGACCAGTTCGTCCGCGCCCTGTTCCGCCTGCAGGGCGGACGCCTCGTGGTAGTCCATGCCGTAGACCGTGGCCGGATCCTGCGCCAACCGGTAGCGCGCACGCAGCAGTTCGAAGAGCCGGTCGGGCCCGTCGTGGACGAGGGGACGGAACACGCCCACCCGGTCGACCTGCCGGGTCAGGAGCTCCATGACCCCCAGTTCGACGACCTGGCGGCCGTCGCCGCGGTCGATGCCGGTCACGTACACGCTGCGGGTCACGCCAGCTCTCCGTTTCGTTCCGGGGTACTCGTTCCGGGGTACTTGGTCCGGGCCGCCCTGCTCCGGGCCG
The DNA here is from genome assembly GCF_040299045.1 of Streptomyces sp. NPDC001027. NCBI lineage: Bacteria > Bacillati > Actinomycetota > Actinomycetes > Kitasatosporales > Streptomycetaceae > Streptomyces > Streptomyces sp. NPDC001027. Next base: position 16,337 of record NZ_JBEPBI010000021.1, on the reverse strand, counting down.
CCCTGCTCCGGGGCCGTCTGTTCCAGGGCGTCTGTTCCGGGACACAAAAATCGCCCACCTAGGTGAGCAGATCCCTCTTGACAATACCCCTGGCCGTGGTTAAGGCGCCCGTCAAGAGACAGCGTGCTGGGCGGCGTGAAACAATCGGGTCCGGCTCACCGGCAACGACAGCGAGCAGGAGACACAGCACGATGCGCATCGGAGTCCTCACGGCAGGCGGCGACTGCCCCGGCCTGAACGCAGTGATCCGGTCGGTCGTGCACCGGGCCGTCGACCATTACGGCGACGAGGTCATCGGCTTCGAGGACGGTTACGCCGGGCTCCTCGACGGCCGCTACCGGGGGCTCGACCTCAACGCGGTGAGCGGCATCCTGGCCCGCGGCGGCACCATCCTCGGCTCCTCCCGCCTGGAGCGCGACCGGCTGCGCGAGGCCTGCGAGAGCGCCTCCGACATGATCCACGACTTCGGCATCGACGCGCTCATCCCGATCGGCGGCGAGGGCACGCTGACGGCGGCGCGGATGCTGTCCGACGCCGGGCTGCCGGTGGTGGGCGTGCCCAAGACGATCGACAACGACATCTCCTCCACCGACCGCACCTTCGGCTTCGACACGGCGGTCGGGGTCGCCACCGAGGCGATGGACCGGCTGAAGACCACCGCCGAGTCCCACCAGCGGGTCATGGTCGTCGAGGTCATGGGCCGCCACGCGGGCTGGATCGCGCTGGAGTCCGGGATGGCGGCGGGCGCGCACGGCATCTGCCTGCCCGAACGGCCCTTCGACCCGGCCGACCTGGTGAAGATGGTCGAGGAGCGCTTCGCACGCGGCAAGAAGTTCGCGGTGATCTGCGTCGCCGAGGGCGCGCACCCCGCCGACGGCACCATGGACTACAGCAAGGGCGCGATCGACCAGTTCGGCCACGAGCGCTTCCAGGGCATCGGCACGGCGCTGGCCTACGAGCTCGAGCGGCGGCTCGGCAAGGAGGCCCGCCCGGTGATCCTCGGCCACGTCCAGCGCGGCGGCGTCCCGACGGCCTACGACCGCGTCCTCGCGACCCGCTTCGGCTGGCACGCGGTGGAGGCGGCGCACCGCGGCCAGTTCGGGCGGATGACGGCGCTGCGCGGCACGGACGTGGTGATGGTGCCGCTGGCCGAGGCGGTCACCGAGCTGAAGACGGTCCCCGCGGACCGGATCGTCGAGGCCGAGTCGGTCTTCTAGGACGGACCCCGGGCTGCCCCCCGCCGCCGGGCGGCCCGATGGTTTCCGGCCGTCCGCCTCCTCAGGCTCCGGCGGTCCGGCTCGCGACGCCGGTCCAGAAGCGGTCGACGATCCGGTCGAGGAAGTCCCGGCCGGCGTCGCTCGCCTCGCCGGCCGCGCCGCCCCCGCCCCAGCTCAGGGTGGCGACCATCCGGCCCTGGTAGTCCCGGTGCAGCTCCCGCAGCGCGGCCTCCAGCAGCCGCCGGTCCAGGGGCACGATCCGCTCCACCGGCTTCACACAGGCCTGCCAGCGCGTGCGGACCGCGGAGCGCAGCAGGTCGGCGAGCGCGTCCTCGCGGCCGGTGACCGTCACCAGGTCGGGCAGCGAGAGGCCGAGCAGTCGGGCGAGCTCGGCGCACTGCCGGTCCGTGCCGCTCCACTGACCGCTCTCCTCCATGCGCAGGTACTCCGGGAGCTCGTGCCCCACCGCCCGCGCGACGTCCTCGGCGGCCAGACGCCGCGCGACGCGGTGTTCGCGCAGGGTGCGCGGCGGCCCGATCAGCTCGGCCGGCGAGCACCACAGCACCCCCGACAGCGCGGTGAGCTCGGCGTACGCAGGGGTGAGCGCCCCGCGTTCCCAGGCGCTGACCAGCGCCCCCGTGGCGTGCGGGAGGTCGTAGGAGGCGCGCAGGCCGTGCGCGACGTGCTCGGGCGTCATGCCGAGCGCGGCGCGCAGCCGGCGGGCGGCGGGCGCGTCGAAGGGAGGACCTGGCTGACTGCGGTCGGCACGGGCCGGGGGTCTGGGCACGGGGACAAGCTAGGGCGTGGGACCGGCGCTGACTACGGGGCGTTCGGACACAGTCACCGCTTGGCGAAAACCACGACCCGCGCCCCGGCGCCCCTCGGACAGACACCCCTCCCAGACCCCCCCGCCGAACCCCGGGCGGCCTGTTCGCCGGACGGCCGCTCGCCGAACCCCGGGCGACTGGCTCGCCGGGGCGTCGCGGGGGCTCGCTGGTCAGCGGCCCTTCGCCGCTCCTCTCACCCACCGGTACACCAGCTCGGGGCGTCCCACCTGGCCGTACAGCGGCTTGCGCTCGGCCCGGCCAGACTCCACCAGATGCTCCAGATACCGCCGGGCCGTGATCCGGGAGATGCCCACCGCCTCGGCCACGCCGGCCGCCGTCAGCCCCTCCCGCGACTCCCGCACCGTCGACGTGACGCGCTCCAGGGTCGGGGCGCTCAGGCCCTTGGGTAGGGCCGCCGGACCGGGGGCGCGCAGGGCGGCCAGCGCCCGGTCGACCTCGTCCTGACCGCTGGCCTCGCCCGCCGCGCCGCGGAACTCGGCGTACCGGACCAGCCGGTCCCGCAGGGTCGCGAACGTGAACGGCTTCAGCACGTACTGGACGACGCCCAGCGAGACGCCCTCCCGCACCACGGTGAGGTCCCGCGCCGACGTCACCGCGATCACGTCGGCGTGGTACCCCGCCGCCCGCAGCGAGCGGGCCAGCTGCAGCCCGTGCGCGTCGGGCAGGTGCAGGTCCAGCAGGAGCAGGTCCACCGGCGTGCGGTCCAGCAGCCGCCGGGCCTCCGCCCCGGTGTGCGCCTTCCCCACGGCGACGAACCCCGGCACCCGTCCGACGTACATGACGTGGGCGTCCGCGGCGACCGGGTCGTCCTCCACGACCAGCACTCTGATCGGTTCCTCGCTCATCCTCTGCCTCCCGATCCCGACACGGATCCGGAGGTACCGGATGCGGCCTTCGTGTGCAACGGCAGGCGCACCGCGAACTCGGCCCCGCCGCCCGCCGCCTCCGTCACCGACAGCGTTCCCTCGTGCCGCTGCACGGCCTGCCGGACCAGTGCGAGACCGAGGCCCCGCCCGCCCGGCCCGGCCGGTTTCGTGGAGAAGCCGCGCTCGAAGACCTGGGAGGCGTGCGCGGGGTCCACGCCCGACCCCGTGTCGGCGACCCGGAGCAGCAGCTCCGATCCCTCCGTGGACGCCGTCACCGTGACCTTCGCCCGGACGCTGCCCTGGGCCGCGTCCACCGCGTTGTCGATGAGGTTGCCGAGGATCGTCACCAGGTCGCGGGCGGGCAGGGTCTCGGGCAGCAGACCGTCGTCCAGGGTGCTCTCCTGCGAGACCACCAGCTCCACGCCCCGCTCGTTCGCCTGTGCCGTCTTCCCCAGCAGCAGGGCCGCCAGGACCGGCTCGCTGACGGCGGCGACCACCTGGTCCGTCAGGGCCTGCGCCAGCTCCAGTTCCGCCGTCGCGAAGTCCACGGCCTCCTCGGCGCGGCCCAGCTCGATCAGCGAGACGACGGTGTGGAGACGGTTGGCCGCCTCGTGGGCCTGCGAGCGCAGAGCCTGGGTGAATCCGCGTTCTGAGTCCAACTCGCCCATCAGAGACTGGAGTTCCGTGACGTCGCGCAGGGTCGCCACCGTCCCGCGCCGTTCGCCGCCGGACACCGGGGAGGTGTTCACCACCAGCACCCGGTCCGCCGTCAGATGCACCTCGTCCACCCGCGGCTCCGAGGCGAGCAGCGCGCCCGTCAGCGGGGCCGGCAGGCCGAGTTCCGCCACCGACGCGCCGACCACGTCCCCCGAGACGCCCAGCAGTTCGCGGCCCCCGTCGTTGATCAGGGCCACCTTGTACTGTCCGTCCAGCATCAGCAGCCCCTCGCGGACCGCGTGCAGCGCGGCCTGGTGGTAGTCGTGCATGCGGCTCAGCTCGGTCGCGTTCATACCGTGGGTGTGGCGGCGCAGGGACGCGTTGATGACGTACGTGCCGATCGCGCCGAGTGTGAGCGCGCCGACCGCCCACGCGAACAGGGCCGTCACCTGGTCCTGCACCCGCGCGCTGATCGCCTCGACCCGGATGCCGGCGCTGACCAGGCCGATGATCCGCTTGTCGTCGTCCCTGATGGGGGTCACCGCGCGGACGGACGAGCCGAGGGTGCCGGTGTAGGTCTCGGTGAACGTGTGTCCCGCCAGCGCCTTCGCCGTGTTGCCGCGGAAGCGCTGGCCGATCTGGTCCACGTCCGGGTGGGTCCAGCGGATGCCGTGGGTGTTCATGATCGTCACGAAGTCGACGTCGGTGTCGAGCATGACGCGGTGGGCGTAGGGCTGGAGCTCGGCCGTGGGATTCGCGGTGTGGATCGCCGCCCGGACCGAGGGGGAGTCGGCCACCGAGCGGGCCACCGCCGTGGCCTGGCGGCCCGCGGCCTCCTCGGCCTGCCGGCCGTCGTTGACGTACGTGAACAGCGCGTATCCCGCGACGACGACCGCTATCAGCACCGCCTGCATGGCGAACAGCTGGCCGGCCAGGCTGCGGGGGCGGGGGAGGGCGGGGAGGCGCATGTCGTCAGTGTGCCCCCGAGGTCAATCGTGAACTAAATGAACGGAAGGGTGACCGCCCTCACAGCCGCACGGGATAGTCACGGCATCCCCCACAACTCCCCGGACGTGAGCCGCACGCCGGTGATGCCGACGAAGACGTCAAGGAGGGCAGCCGTGGCCGCCAGCAGCACCCCCGATACGGCACCTGCCGCACCCGCCGTGAAGCGGGACCGCACCCACTACCTGTACATCGCGGTGATCGTCGCGGTCGCCATCGGCATCGCCGTCGGCCTCGCCGCCCCCGACTTCGCCGTCGAGCTGAAGCCCATCGGCACCGGCTTCGTGAACCTGATCAAGATGATGATCTCGCCGATCATCTTCTGCACGATCGTTCTCGGCATCGGGTCCGTACGGCAGGCCGCCAAGGTCGGCAAGGTCGGCGGCATCGCGCTCGGCTACTTCGTGGTCATGTCGCTCGTGGCGCTCACCATCGGCCTGGTCGTCGGCAACATCCTGGAGCCCGGCAGCGGCCTCCACATCACCGACGCCGTGAAGGAGACCGGCCAGGCGCAGGTCTCGGCCGAGGCCAAGGACACCACCGAGTTCCTGCTCGGCATCATCCCCACCACGATCCTCTCCGCGTTCACCCAGCCGGACGTCCTGCAGACCCTGCTCGTCGCGCTGCTCTGCGGTTTCGCCCTGCAGGGCATGGGCAAGGCGGGCCGGCCGATCCTGCGCGGCGTCGAGCACATCCAGCGGCTCGTCTTCCGCATCCTCGCGATGGTCATGTGGGTCGCCCCCGTCGGCGCGTTCGGCGCGATGGCCGCGGTCGTCGGCTCGGCGGGCGTGGACGCGCTCAAGAGCCTCGCCGTCCTGATGCTCGGCTTCTACACCACGTGCTTCCTGTTCGTCTTCCTCGTGCTGGGCGCGCTGCTGAGGATCTTCACAGGCCTGAACATCCTGACGTTCTTCAAGTACCTCGCCCGTGAGTTCCTGCTGATCCTGTCCACCTCCTCCTCCGAGTCCGCGCTGCCGCGCCTCATCGCGAAGATGGAGCACCTGGGCGTCAGCAAGCCCGTCGTCGGCATCACCGTCCCGACCGGCTACTCCTTCAACCTCGACGGCACCATGATCTACATGACCATGGCGTCCCTGTTCATCGCCGACGCGATGGGCACGCCGATGTCGATCGGCGAGCAGATCCCGCTGCTGCTCTTCCTGTTCGTCGCCTCCAAGGGCGCGGCCGGAGTGACCGGCGCGGGCATGGCGACCCTGGCCGGCGGTCTGCAGTCGCACAAGCCCGCCCTGGTGGACGGCATGGGCCTCATCGTCGGCATCGACCGCTTCATGAGCGAGGCCCGCGCCCTCACCAACTTCGCGGGCAACGCCGTCGCCACGGTCCTCATCGGCACCTGGACCAAGGAGATCGACAAGGAGCGCGTCCAGCTGGTGCTGGCTGGCGGGCTGCCGTTCGACGAGAAGACCCTGCTCGACCACGACGACCTCGACGACGACGTCGCCGCGGCGGACCTGCCCGAGCAGCGCGAAGAGGGCGAGAAGGAACTCGCCAAGGCCTGAGCGGCCCACAGACTCCGGGTGTCCGGCCCCGCCTGAACCGGGGCCGGACACCCGGCCATCTCCCCATCTCCCCACCGCCCCACCGCCCTCACCGGGCCCACCGTCTCCGGGCGGCCGAGCACTCCCCCGTGGCTCGGTCGCCCGGTTTTTGCGTTCTCCCGCTCGTCCCCGGCGCTCCGCACCCCCGAGCCGGGCGGACCCCCGAGCCGGGTGGGTCGTCGAGGGCACCGCCTAGGCCGCCCGCCGCTCCCGCCGCCCCCGGCGCACCGCCTCGTCCAGGCGGCGCAGGGCGTCCGTCTCCAGCAGCAGGTCGGCCGCCGCGGCCGAGGCGCGTATCGTCTCCGGGCGGCTCGCGCCCGGGATCGGGACGACGGTGGGGGAGCGGGCCAGCAGCCAGGCGAGGCAGACCTGCTGAGGGCTCACCCCGTACGCGCGGGCGACCTCGTGGAACGCGCCGAAGCGCGGCTCGCCGCCCGCCGGGGACGGTCCGTCCAGGGAGCTGCGGGAGATGCCGCCCAGCGGGCTCCACGGGAGGAACGCCAGCCCCAGTTCGGCCGCCAGCAGAAGCTCGGGCTCGCTGTCGCCGACGGCCGGGGAGAAACGGTTCTGGACCGACACGAGCCGGTCGCCGAGGATCGCGCCGGCCCGGCGGATCTGGTCCGCGTCCGTGTTGGAGACGCCGGCCAGCCGGATCTTCCCCTCGTCGAGGAGGTCGCGCAGAGCGCCCACGGACTCCTCGAAGGGGACCGACGGGTCCGGCTTGTGCAGCTGGTAGAGGCCGATCGCCTCCACGCCGAGCCGCCGCAGGGAGCCTTCCGCTGCGGCCTTCAGATGGCGGGGGTCGCCGTTCACCGTCCAGTCCGCCTCCCCGCCCGGTCTGCCCCGGCCGCCCTTCGTCGCCACGAGCACGCCGTCCGGGTCACCGCCGTAGGACGCGAGGGCGCGGGCCAGCAGGCGTTCGTTGTGCCCGGGCTCCCCGCCCGGCAGGTGATAGGAGTCGGCCGTGTCCAGCAGGGTGACGCCGGCGTCCAGCGCGGCGTGCACCGTGGCCAGGGCGCGGGCCTCGTCGGGGCGGCCCTCGACGGACAGCGGCATCGCGCCGAGCCCGATCGCGCTCACCCGCTGGTCTCCGAGCAGGCGCTGACGCACGTCAGTTCACCGTCCCCAGGGTCTCGGCCACCGCGCGCGGCAGCCACTGCCGGGCGTCGCCGAACACGAACCCGAGCCCGGCGGCGCGGGAGTTGTCCATGGCGTAGCCGCGGCGGAAGGCGAACGGCGACACCGCGCCGACCTCGGCCGCCCGGAACACGGTCCTGCCCTGCTGAACCTGCGCGGCCACCGCCTCGCACAGCTCCCGCGTCGTCAACGTGCCGTGCGAGGCGGCGTTGACCGGGCCGGTGAAGTCCTCGCCCACCGCCCAGAACAGGAAGTCGGCGATCTCCTCGACGTGGATGTAGGTCGCCGGCCGGTTCACCGTCGGCACGGTGATCGGGTCGCCGGCGCGCAGCCGGGAGGCGTAGTGCTGGAGCCGTCCCGTGAAGTCGTCGTCGCCGCCCAGGACGTGCGCGACGCGGACGGCCGTCCAGGGGAGGTCCGCGCCGGCCGCGAAGACCGCCTCCGCCTGCCGCTTGCCCTCGCCGTAATGGGACTCGGCGAACTCGGCGTCCTCCCAGGGCAGTTCGATGTCCACCCGCACGCCCAGCAGGTCGACGGCCTCCTCCGGCACGAGCGCCGCGGAGTCCTCGTACTCGTACACCTCGACCGTCGACGTCATCACATAGCGGCGGGTGCGGCCGGTGAACACCCTGCGGGCGACGGCCGCCTGGCGCGGGGTGTAGCAGACCTGGTCCACGACGACGTCGAAGGACCGGGTCCCGAGCGCCGCGTTGAGCGCGTCCTCGTCGTCGCGGTCGGCGACCAGGTGGACCGCGCCCGGGGGCGGCGGCGACGATCCGCGGTTCAGCACCGTCACCCGGTCCCCGGCGGCCAGCAGCCGGGCGATCAGCCGCTTGCCGAAATAGCGGTTCCCGCCGATCACCAGCACTTCTCGTGTCTTTACCGCGTGCGCCTTTTCCATGACCATGATTCTTCCTGCGTACTGGCACGTGATGAAGGGCTGACCATGGGAGTTCCGGCCGCTGTACCGAAAGAACACCGGCGGATACGCTCCGCCGCCGTCGAAACCCCGGTGGCCTTCGACGCGGTGGACCGGCAGATCCTCGAGCTGCTCCAGACCGACGGCCGGATCAAGCTCAGCGAGCTGGGTCGCCGGGTGCGGCTGAGCCCCGCGGCGGTGACGGAGCGGGTGCGGCGGCTGGAGAGCGCGGGGGTGATCAGCGGCTACGGGGCCCACGTCGTCCCGGCCCGGCTCGGCTACGGCATCCAGGCGTTCGTCCGGGTCGATCCGCACGGCGGCTACAACCTGAAGCATCCGCGGACGCTGGAGCTGATCGCCCGCCCCGAGATCATCGAGGTGCACCACGTCGTGGGCGAGGACTGCTGGATCCTCAAGACCGCGGTGCGGGACACCGTCCACCTGGAGGAGGTTCTCGAAGCCGTCTCCGCGCTGGGCCGCACGACGACGTCGATCGTGCTCACCTCGCCGGTGGTGCGCAGACCGCTCTTGCCCTGACGTCGGCGTCAAGGCTTACGGTCGTGGACATGCGCATCGGAGAGCTGGCCGCGCGGGCCGGGACGACGACCCGGACGCTGCGGTACTACGAGTCGCGTGGGCTGCTGCCCGCGCGGCGCGGCGACAACGGGTACCGGACGTACGACGAGAGCGATCTGCGGCTCCTGCGGCAGATCAGGACGCTCCAGGACTTCGGGTTCGACCTGGAGGAGACCCGGCCCTTCGTGGAGTGTCTGCGGGCCGGGCACCCGCAGGGCGACTCGTGTCCGGCGTCCCTGGTGGTCTACCGCCGCAAGCTCGACGAGCTGGACGCGCTCATCGGCGAGCTGCGGGCGGTCCGCGAGACGGTCGCCGGACAGCTCGCGCGGGCCGAGCGGGCGCGGGACGAGCTGGCGGCCGAGGCGCTGGTTCCGGGCGGCCCGGAGCCTGAGTGCGAACTGGGAGGACGGAAACGGTGATCAAGGCGGACGGCGTGACCGAGGTGACGGACGACGATTTCGCGGCGGAGGTGCTGGCGGCGGAACTGCCGGTGCTGGTGCAGTTCACGGCCGAGTGGTGCGGTCCGTGCCGGCAGCTGGGCCCCGTGCTGGGCAGCATCGCGGCGGAGGAGGGCGAGCGGCTGAAGGTCGTCCAGCTGGACGTGGACCGCAATCCGCGCACCGCGATCGCCTACCACGTGCTGTCGACGCCCACCCTCATGGTGTTCCGCGGCGGTGAGCCCGTGCGGTCGATGGTGGGGGCCAGGCCCCGACGCCGGCTGCTGGAGGAAATCGCCGACGTGATCTGATCCGAGCGGAACCGGCGTCGCATACGAAGAAATCCCCCGGGCAATTGTGCCCGGGGGATTTCTCGGCGTATATTGAGTGATTCGCGACTTCATTTGAACGGAGTCGTAATGCGGTTCACTGAAGGCATCATATCCGGGCGGGAGCTGAATTGTCAAACGCCGATTTTGAATTGCAGCGCGAGCAGGAATTCATCGACGATCTGTACGCGCGCGTGGACGCCCTGCGCGGCGACGCCGAGGTCTCCGTCACGGACGCGCTCGCCCAGGGCGACACCCCCATGCAGGCCCGGCTCGAGCGGGACATCCTCGTCGCCGAGCGCTCGGGACTGCTCGCCGCGCTGAACGCGGTCGACGGCTCCCTGTGCTTCGGCCGGGTCGACCTCGCCTCCGGAGTCCACCACCACATCGGCCGCATCGGCCTGCGCGCCGACGACGCCGAACGCACTCCGGTCCTGATCGACTGGCGCGCCGACGTCGCCCGCCCCTTCTACCTCGCCACCGGCCACACCCCGATGGGGCTGCGCAGACGTCGGCACCTCACGAGCGAGGGCCGCCGGGTCACCGCCCTGCACGACGAGATCCTCGACATCGGCGACCCCACCCGCACCGGTCACGAGGACCCGACCGGGGACGCCGTCCTGCTCGCGGCGCTCGACTCGGCGCGCACCGGCCGGATGCACGACATCGTGCAGACCATCCAGGCCGAGCAGGACGAGATCATCCGCGCCCCCCACCGAGGGGTGCTGGTGGTCGAGGGCGGTCCCGGCACCGGCAAGACGGCCGTCGCCCTGCACCGCGCCGCCTACCTCCTCTACGAGCACCGGCAGCTGCTCGCCAAGCGGGCCGTCCTGATCGTCGGCCCCAACCCCGCCTTCCTCGGCTACATCGGCGAGGTGCTGCCCGCGCTCGGCGAGACGGGCGTCCTCCTCGCGACGGTCGGCGAGCTGTTCCCCGGCGTGCGGGCGACGGCCGCCGACACCCGCGAGGCGGCCGCGGTCAAGGGCCGCGCCGACATGGCGGACGTCCTCGCCGACGTCGTACGCGACTGGCAGGCGCTGCCCGACCCGGTGATCGCGATCGAGCACGACCGCGAGATCCTCATGCTCGACGACGGCCTCGTGCGGGTGGCCCGCGAACGCACCCGGGCCGCCGGGCTGCCGCACAACGCGGCCCGCGAGCACTTCGAGGGCCACATCCTCAACACGCTCACGGACATGGTCGCCGAGCGCCTCGGCACCGACCCCTTCGACGGCGACAACCTCCTCGACCCGAGCGACGTCAGCCAGATCCGCGACGAGCTCGCCGAGAACCCCGAGGTGTGGGCCGCCGTCGACCAGCTGTGGCCGCGGCTGACCCCCCAGCGCCTGGTGGCGGACTTCCTCGCCGACCCGGTGGGCTACGTCTCCGACGACGACGCGGCCGTCATCCGCCGCCCCGTGACCCGCGCCTGGACGGTGGCCGACGTGCCGCTCCTCGACGAGGCGGCCGAACTGCTCGGCGAGGACGACCGGGTGACCCGGGCCCGGGCGGAACGGGAACGCGAGACGCAGATCGCCTACGCGCAGGGCGTCCTGGACGTCTCGTACGCCTCCCGCACCTACGAGTTCGACGACAAGGAGGAGGAGGACTCCGAGGTCCTGTCCGCCCACGACATCATCGACGCCGAGCGCTTCGCCGAGCGGCACGAGGAGGACGACCACCGCAGCGCCGCCGAACGCGCGGCGGCCGACCGCACCTGGGCGTTCGGCCACATCATCGTCGACGAGGCGCAGGAGCTGTCGCCGATGGCGTGGCGGCTGCTCATGCGGCGCTGCCCGACCCGCTCGATGACGCTGGTCGGCGACCCCGCGCAGACCGCCGAGGCGGCCGGCGTCGGCTCGTGGGCGGACATCCTCGAGCCCTATGTGCAGGACCGCTGGGAGCACACCCGCCTCGGCGTCAACTACCGCACCCCGGCCGAGATCATGGAGGTGGCGGCGGCCGTCGTGCGCGCCGAGCACCCGGACTTCGCGCCGCCGAGCTCGGTCCGGTCCACCGGCGTGCGGCCCTGGGCGCGCGCGGCCGACGACCTGGCGGACGCGGTGGCCGAGGCGGCCCGGGAGCTGACGCCCGCCGAGGGCCGGCTCGCGGTCATCGCGCCGCGCGGCCTGCACCGACGGCTCGCGGCACGGCTGGACGGCGTGACCGCGGGCGCGGAGCCGGACCTCACACGGACCGTCGTCCTGCTGGACCCGCGCCAGTCCAAGGGGCTCGAGTTCGACTCCGTCCTCGTGGTGGAGCCGTCCCGGTACGGCACCAGCGACCTGTACGTGGCGCTGACCCGTGCCACGCAGCGGCTCGGCGTGGTGCACAGCCGCCCCCTGCCGAAGGCGCTCGCCGAGGCGTTCGCAGCGCCCGCGACCAGCACGGCGTGACGCTCCCCGGCCCGCTTCGCCTTCGGCCCGGACCCGGACCCGGACCCGGCGCCGGGGCGGCGCGGTGCGCGTGCGGGCGGGAGGACCCGCCCGCACGCCGCCGCCCCGCCCCGGCGCCGGCTCAGGCGGGCCGCAGCCACACCGTCGCCAGCGGGGGCAGCGTCAGCCGGACGCTCGCGGGCCGGCCGTGCGAGCCCTGCGGCTCCGGCTTGACCGGGTCGGGGCGGCCGACGCCGCTGCCTCCGTACCGCTCGGCGTCGGTGTTGAGGGCCTCGTGCCAGGCCGGGACGTCGTCCGGGACGCCCAGCCGGTAGTCGTGGCGGACGACGGGGGACAGGTTGGAGACGGACAGCAGCGGCGAGCCCTCGGCATCGCGCCGCAGAAAGGCGAAGACGTTGTCCTCGGCCGCGTCCCCGACCACCCACTCGAAGCCCGCCGGGTCGGTGTCCCGCTGCCACAGCGCGGGGACCGCCCGGTAGACGGCGTTGAGATCGCGCACCAGGTCCCGCACCCCCCGGTGGTCGGCCTCCGCCCCGTACGCCGGATCCAGCAGCCACCAGTCGGGCCCGTGCGCCTCGGACCACTCCGCGCCCTGTGCGAACTCCTGCCCCATGAAGAGGAGTTGCTTGCCGGGATGGGCCCACATGAACGCCAGGTACGCCCGCAGGTCGGCGCGCTGCCGCCACCAGTCGCCCGGCATCTTCGACACCAGCGACCGCTTGCCGTGCACGACCTCGTCGTGGGAGATCGGCAGCACGTAGTTCTCGCTGTACGCGTACACCATCGAGAACGTCATCTCGTGGTGGTGGTACTTGCGGTGCACCGGCTCATGGCTCATGTACGCCAGCGAGTCGTGCATCCACCCCATGTTCCACTTCAGCCCGAAACCGAGCCCGCCGAAGCCGCTGGGACCCGAGTGGTGGGTGGCTCGAGTCACCCCGTCCCAGGCGGTGGACTCCTCGGCGATCGTCACCACGCCCGGGTTGCGGCGGTACACCGTCGCGTTCATCTCCTGGAGGAAGGCCACCGCGTCCAGGTTCTCCCGGCCGCCGTGCTCGTTCGGCGTCCACTGGCCGGCCTCGCGCGAGTAGTCCAGGTAGAGCATGGAGGCGACGGCGTCCACCCGCAGGCCGTCGATGTGGAACTCCTCGCACCAGTAGGCGGCGTTCGCCACCAGGAAGTTGCGCACCTCGCGCCGACCGAAGTCGAACTCCAGCGTCCCCCAGTCGGGATGGGCGGCGCGCAACGGGTCCGCGTGCTCGTACAGCGGCCGCCCGTCGAACTCCGCCAGAGCCCACTCGTCACGCGGGAAGTGCGCCGGCACCCAGTCCATCAGGACCCCGACGCCGGCCCGGTGCAGCGCGTCCACCAGGTGCCTGAAGTCGTCCGGCGTGCCGAGCCGGGCGGTGGGCGCGTAGAAGCCGGTGACCTGATAGCCCCAGGACCCGCCGAAGGGATGCTCGGCGACCGGCATCAGCTCGACGTGCGTGAAGCCGAGGTCGCGCACATAGGCGGGCAGCTGCTCGGCGAGCTGTCGGTACGTCAGACCCGGTCGCCACGACGCCAGATGAAGCTCGTACACGGAGAACGGGGCCTCGTGCACGGGTATCTCCGCCCGCCGGGCCAGCCACTCGGCGTCGCCCCACTCGTACCGTGAGGCGTCCACGACCGACGAGGTGGCCGGAGGGACCTCCGTACGCCGCGCCATCGGGTCGGCGCGCAGGGTGTGCGACCCGTCGGGGCGGGTGATGTCGAACTTGTACAGCGCGCCCTCGCCGACCCCGGGCAGGAACAGCTCCCACACCCCCGACGACCCGAGGGACCGCATCGGACACCCGGTGGCGTCCCAGTAGTTGAACGTGCCCGCCAGCCGGACGCCGCGCGCGTTCGGGGCCCACACGGCGAAGCCCGTGCCGCCCACGCCCTGGTGGGTCCTCGGGTGCGCGCCGAGCACCGTCCACAGCTGCTCGTGCCGGCCCTCGCCGATCAGATGCAGGTCCAGCTCGCCGAGGGTGGGCCGGAAGCGGTAGGCGTCCTCGGTCTCCAGGGTCGTGTCCTCGTACGTCACGAGCAGCCGGTACTCCGGCGGCCGGGTGAGCGGCAGCAGACGGGAGAAGAAGCCGTCGCCGTCGTCGTGGAGCACGGCGCGCAGCTCGCCGGCGACCACCTCCACCGACCGCGCGTACGGACGCAGCACCCGGAACACCACCCCGCCCGGCGCGGGGTGCGCGCCCAGCACGGAGTGCGGGTCGTGATGCGTGCCCGCCAGCAGACGCGCGCGGTCGGCGGCGTCCGGTGCGCTCCGGAACTCCGCGACCGCCTCCGGCGAGGGGCCCGCCTCCCCCGCAGAGGGCGTCGCCTCCGGCAGGGGGTCCGCCTGCGGTGAGGGGTCCGCCTCTGGCGAGGGGTCGCCCTGCGCTGAGCTGGTCGCCTGCGGCGGGGGGTCCGCCTGGGCGAAGGGGGGCGTCCGGGGTGAGACGCCCGTCTCCGGTGCGTCGTCCGGCGGCGGCGCGGCGGGGGGCTTGCGGTTGTGCGGGGCGGCCTTCTCGACCTTCTTCGGGGTCACGTGCGGAGCCTCCTCAAGGCAGGTCGGGGGGTGCGGCGAGGCGTCGTATCGCGGACAGCGGCACGGGGAGCCAGTCCGGCCGGTGCCGGGCCTCGTAGACGACCTCGTAGATCGCCTTGTCCGTCTCGTAGGCCCGCAGCAGCACGGGGTCGGTCCGCGGGTCGACGTCCGCCGCCTCCGCGTACCCGGAGCAGTAGGCCGCCCGGCAGGCGTGCGCCCAGCCCGGGGCCGGCGGGTCGGCGGAGTGGGCCGCGTAGTCGAAGGAGCGCAGCATGCCCGCCACGTCCCGCACCGCCGGCTGAGGCATCCGGCGCTCGCCCAGCGGCCTCGCCGGCTCGCCCTCGAAGTCGATCAGCGACCACTCGCCCGAGGCGGCGCGCAGCACCTGCCCGAGGTGCAGGTCGCCGTGGACGCGCTGGGCGGTCCAGGTGCGGCCCTCGGCCGCGAGGTCGGCCAGCGCGGTGAAGGCGGTGCGCAGTGCGGGCGCGTACGGACGCAGCGCGGGCACCGCCTGTGCGGCCGCGTCCAGCCGCTCGGTCATGCCGTGCACCGTCGGCCCCATCTGCGCCTGCCCCAGCGTCGCCGTGGGCAGCGCCCGGGCCAGCGCCCCGTGCACCTCGGCCGTCGCCCGGCCCAGCGCCCGCGCCTCGGCGGCGAAGTCCTCGCCCTTGGCGAGTTCCCGCAGCGCCAGCTCCCAGCCGTCCGCCGCGCCCTGCACATACGGCTGGAGCACGGCCAGGACGTACGACTCGTCCTCGCTCCCGTCGCCGCCGAGGTCCGCGTGCATCCACGCGGTCGGCGCGGGCACCCGGGGGCAGCCCTCGCGGGCCAGCGCCAGCGGCAGCTCGAGGTCCGGGTTGACGCCGGGCACGACCCGGCGCAACAGCTTCAGAATGAACGTATCTCCATAGATCACGGACGAGTTCGACTGCTCGCCCGTCAGCCGGCGCGGGACCAGTCCCGACCGGATCTCCTGTTCCGGGTCGCGCTCGCAGCGCAGCGCGCCGATCCGCGCCCCGGTGCGCAGCGCCTCCAGCAGCATCTCGGCGGGCCGGGTGTCGTACAGCGCGTCGAAGACGGTCCGCCCGGCCAGCGGCCCCTGCGCCACGTGCCCGATCAGCGCGGGGGCCAGCCGGGGCGGCAGGGCCTCGCGGACGCCGATCAGCAGCTGATAGCAGTCGCCCGGCGACGTGCCCTGCCGGGCGCGCACCAGCAGGTGGTACAGCCCGAGCCTGGCCCCGGCCGGCAGCAGTTCGGTGGCCGCCACCAGGGAGAATCCGGTGACCGGACGCCCCTTGCCGGCGAACCAGCGCTGCCGGGGCAGCCACTCGCGCAGCAGGGGGTCCAGTGACGCGAGGAGGCCGGGGCTCGTCTTGCCGGAGAGCGTGACTGTTTCCGCCATTGCGTCACATTCCTTTCCCCGGGGGGTCGGGGTGTTACTGATGCGTGCCCCGGGCGGGGCAGTGGAAACCGCCCCGCCGGGGGTTCTAGACCACGTCCGTGCGGAGCCGGAACCAGTAGAAGCCGTGGCCGGCGAGGGTGAGCAGGTAGGGCAGTTCGCCGACGGGCGGGAAGCGGACGCCGCCGAAGAGCTCGACGGGGTAGCGGCCGTGGAAGCGGCTGAGGTCGAGTTCGGTGGGCTGGGCGAAGCGGGAGAAGTTGTGGACGCACAGGACGAGGTCGTCCTCGTGTTCGCGCAGGAAGGCGAGGACGGCGGGGTTGGAGGAGGGGAGCTCGGTGTAGGTGCCGAGGCCGAAGGCGGGGTTCTGTTTGCGGATCTCGATCATGCGGCGGGTCCAGTGCAGGAGCGAGGAGGGCGACGACA
>NZ_JBEPBI010000020.1:7501-69846 GCF_040299045.1 Streptomyces sp. NPDC001027 | reverse complement strand
CGATGTCGGCTCGTCGCATCCTGGGGCTGGAGTCGGTCCCAAGGGTTGGGCTGTTCGCCCATTAAAGCGGTACGCGAGCTGGGTTTAGAACGTCGTGAGACAGTTCGGTCCCTATCCGCTGCGCGCGCAGGAATATTGAGAAGGGCTGTCCCTAGTACGAGAGGACCGGGACGGACGAACCTCTGGTGTGCCAGTTGTTCTGCCAAGGGCATGGCTGGTTGGCTACGTTCGGGAGGGATAACCGCTGAAAGCATCTAAGCGGGAAGCCTGCTTCGAGATGAGTATTCCCACCCACTTGATGGGGTAAGGCTCCCAGTAGACGACTGGGTTGATAGGCCGGATGTGGAAGCCCAGTAATGGGTGAAGCTGACTGGTACTAATAGGCCGAGGGCTTGTCCTCAGTTGCTCGCGTCCACTGTGTTGGTTCTGAAACCACGAACGGCCCCATGCCATGGTCACGGCATGGTGCGGCTGAAACAGTTTCATAGTGTTTCGGTGGTCATAGCGTGAGGGAAACGCCCGGTTACATTCCGAACCCGGAAGCTAAGCCTCACAGCGCCGATGGTACTGCAGGGGGGACCCTGTGGGAGAGTAGGACACCGCCGAACAATCATTGTAGGAAACCCCCGTGCCATTCGGCACGGGGGTTTTCTGCGTTCAGGTGTTTTCGATGTTCCTTTTTTGAAGGGCTCTCCCACGGGAGAGCCCTTTTTGCGCGTCAGAGGCGTCCTGCTGCTTTCAGCGCGAGGTAGGCGTCTGCGAGGGCAGGGGCGAGTTCATCAGGTGTGGCGTCGACGACGGTGACGCCGTGCCGGCGCAGCTGCTCGGCCGTCCTGTGCCGTTCGGTCTGGGACTGGGCGGCGGCTGCGGCCGCGTACACCGCGTCGGCGTCACCGCGTGAGGCGGCCATGCGGGCGATGTGCGGATCGGCTACCGACGCGACGAGGATCGTGTGGCGTTGGGTGAGTTGGGGCAGGACGGGGAGGAGGCCTTCCTCGACCGGGGCGGTGTCCAGTGTCGTCATCAGGACGATCAGGGAGCGGCGGGGGGCTGTGCGCAGGGTTGCGGCGGTGAGGCCGCGGGCGTTCGTTTCGACGAGTTCCGGTTCCAGGGTCGCCATGGCGTTGACCAGGGAGGGGAGGACGTCGCGTGCGGTCCGTCCCTGGACGAGGGCGCGCACCCTGCGGTCGTAGGCGAGAAGGTCGACCCGGTCGCCGGCACGGGACGCCAGGGCGGCGAGGAGGAGCGCCGCGTCCATGGAGGCGTCGAGGCGAGGGGCGTCGTCGACGCGGCCTGCGGAGGTGCGGCCGGTGTCGAGGACCAGGAGGATGTGCCGGTCGCGTTCGGGGCGCCAGGTGCGGACCGCGACGGTGGAGTGGCGGGCTGTGGCCCGCCAGTCGATGGAGCGGGTGTCGTCGCCGGGAACGTATTCACGCAGGCTGTCGAACTCGGTGCCTTCACCGCGGGTCAGGACGCTGGTGCGGCCGTCGAGCTCGCGCAGGCGGGCCAGCTTCGACGGCAGGTGTTTGCGGCTGGTGAAGGGAGGGAGGACGCGTAGGGTCCAGGGGACCTGGTGGGCTCCCTGACGTGAGAAGAGGCCGAGGGGGCCGTAGGAGCGGATGGTGACGCGGTCGGCGTGGTGGTCGCCTCGTCGGCTGGGGCGCAGGCGGGTCGTGATGCGGCGGCGTTCGCCGGGCGGGACCGTCAGACGGTGGCGCGAGGCTTCCGTCTCCGTGCCGGGCTGCCAGCTGCTGGGAGGCCAGGCGTCGCGCAGGTGGGCGCGCAGGGGGCGGCGGGACGGGTTGGTGACGGTGAGGGAGACGTCCGCGGAGTCGCCGAGGCGTGCGGTGGTGTCGCCGGAACGGGTCAGGCCGAGTCTGCGTACGGGGGCGGCCAGTGCGAAGTCGCAGGCGCAGGCCAGGGCCAAGGGCGCGTTGACGGCCAGGATGCCCGTCCAGCCGGGGCCCCAGACGCCGACGGGGAGGGAGCCGAGGGCCGCGAGGAGCGCGGTGCGTCCGGTGAGCGCCATCAGCGGGGGACGGGGACGTGGGCGAGGATCGAGTTGATGACGGAGTCGGCGGTGACGCCTTCCATTTCGGCCTCCGGGCGGAGTTGGACGCGGTGGCGGAGGGTCGGCAGGGCAAGGGCTTTGACGTCGTCGGGGATGACGTAGTCGCGCCCGGTGAGCCAGGCCCACGCGCGCGAGGTGGCCAGGAGGGCGGTCGCGCCGCGCGGGGAGACGCCGAGGGACAGGGAGGGCGACTCGCGGGTGGCGCGGCAGACGTCGACCACATAGGCGGTGATCTCCGCGGAGATCGCCGTTTTGGCGACGGCGGCGCGGGCTGCCTCGAGGTCGGCGGGGCCGGCGACGGGGCGTACGCCGGCGGCGTGCAGGTCGCGGGGGTTGAAGCCTTCGGCGTGGCGCGTGAGGACGTCGATCTCGTCCTGGCGGGAGGGCAGCGGGATCGTCAGTTTGAGGAGGAAGCGGTCCAGCTGGGCTTCCGGGAGGGGGTAGGTGCCCTCGTACTCGACGGGATTCTGGGTCGCGGCGACGAGGAAGGGGTCGGGGAGGTGCCGGGGGACGCCGTCAACGGTGACCTGTCGTTCCTCCATCGCTTCGAGGAGGGACGACTGGGTCTTGGGCGGCGTGCGGTTGATCTCGTCGGCGAGGAGAAGGTTGGTGAAGACGGGGCCGGGCTGGAAGGAGAACTCGGCGGTGCGGGCGTCGTAGACGAGGGAGCCGGTGATGTCGCTCGGCATGAGGTCGGGGGTGAACTGGACGCGTTTGGTGTCGAGTTCGAGTGCCGAGGCGAGGGCGCGGACGAGCAACGTTTTGGCCACTCCGGGGACTCCTTCAAGGAGAACGTGTCCGCGGCAGAGCAGAGCGACGACGAGGCCGGTCACGGCGGGGTCCTGGCCGACCACGGCCTTGGAGATCTCGGCGCGCAGGGCTTCCAGGGAGGCGCGGGCGCGGCCCTGGTCCCCGGTGGTCCCGGCGTTGTCAGTGGTCGGGTCCATCATGGACGGCGTACCTCTCTTTCGAGGGCGTCGAGTTGGTCGGCGAGGGCGATGAGGGCCGCGTCGTCGCCGGGCGGCGGGCCGAAGAGGAGGGAGTGCAGGGCCTGGCCGTTGCCGTGGAGGTGGGCGGTCAGGGCGGGGATGAAGGCTTCGGGCGCGTGCGCCTGGGCTACGGGGACGCCCAGGAGAGGGGCGAGGCGGGTGCGGGTGGTGGAGCGAAGAGCTGTGGCCGCGCGGTCACGGGCGTCGGCCTTGCGGTAGAGGCGGGCGCGGCCTTCGACGGTCTCGGAGGCGCGGATCGCGACGGGGAGTTTCTCGGGGACGAGGGGGCCGAGTCGGCGTGCCCGCCACAGGGCGGCGAGTGCTGCCGCGATGAAGAGTTGCAGGGCGCCCCAGAGCCAGCCGGAGGGGAGCAGGTCGAAGAAGGACTTCTCGTCCTCCGGGTCGGTGGCGGTGGTGTCGGCGAGCGAGGGGAGGTACCAGACGAGATGGCTGCGGGAGCCGAGGAGTTGGAGGGCCAGCGAGGCGTTGCCCTGCTGGTCGAGGCGGTTGTTGTAGAGGATGTCGGGTGCGCCGAGCACGAGGGTGTCGCCGTCGCCGGTGGTGTCGGGCAGGCGCAGCAGGGTGGCCAGGCGCTCGCTGGGGTAGCACTCGTCGGCGTCGGGGCGGCGGGTGGTGTAGCGGATGCCGCCGGTGTCGGCGGGGCCGGCGCGGCGCGCTGCGGGCAGGGTGCAGCCGGGGGAGAGCGTGCTGTCGCGGCTGTTGGCCGGGTCGGCGGTCACGCCGGGGGCGAGGGTTCCCACGGACCAGCTGCTGGGCGCGACGAGGACGGTGCGGCCGCCGGATGCCTGCGTCGCGGTGTACAGCTCTTTTTGCTGATGTTCGGTCAGGAGGTCGGGGGAGGCGACCAGGAGGGTGGTGTCGGGGTCCGCCGCGGTGCGGGCGTCGGCCAGGTCGGTGACGACGCGGGTGGTCACGCCGCGGTCGGCGAGGAGTTCGGCGATCGCGCGGCTGCCGTAGGGGTCGGGGGAGCGTGGGTCGAGGGCGCCGTGACGGGTGTCGGACCGCAGTACGGCGAGGGTGATCGCTGCTGCCAGGAGCAGTGCGAAGGCGAGGGCGGGTCCTCGGGCGCGGGTCCACAGCCGCAGGGCGGTGGGTGGGGCCGAGGTGGTGGGGGGCTTGGCCTCGGGCGTCATTCGGCGGCCCTCCGGCGGGCGGTGTGGGGGTTGTGGGCCGTCAGCTCGGGTTTTGTGCGCTCCAGGTCGAGGTCGAGTGCCGCCATCCGGGCGTACGACTGCTGGGTCGCCCGGCGGCCGCCGTACGTCACGTCGTCGAAGTCGCCGGCGGCGGCGCGCAGCCGGTCGGTGTGGACGGGCAGGCTGCGGCCGGCTTCGGCGGCGGCCTCGTCGGCGGTGCGGCCGGGGCGGGCGTCGAGAAGGGCGCGTTCCTCCAGGGCGCGGACGACGGCGCGCATGCGTTCCTGGACGGCCTGGTTCCAGTGGCCCTGGGCGGCGTGCGCTTCGGCTGCCGCACGGTGTTCGGCGGCGCTGCGGGGGCGGTCGTCGAAGAGTGCGGGGGTGGAGGTGGGGCGGCGGCGCGGTGCGCCCAGCCGCCACCACAGGGCGGCGACGACGGCGACGACGGCGAGGATGACGACCAGCAGGCCGAGGGTGCCGCCGGGAGTGGCGGTCGAGGCGGTGTCGAACAGGTCGCCGATCCAGTCCCAGAGGGTGTCCAGGGCGCGCTGGATCAGGCCGGGGTCGTTCTGGTGGTACAGGTCCTTGGACAGCTCGCGGCGGGCCGCTTCCCGCGCGGGGTCGCGCGGGACGGTCAGCGGCGGTTCGTCGCCCGAGCGGGCCAGGGACAGCGCCGTGCCGTCGCCTGTCCGCAGCAGGGCCCGCACCGCCTTGTCGGCGGCGCGGCACAGCGTTGCCGGGGCTGCGTCGGTGAGGCCGGACAGTGCCCGCAGGGGCAGGCCGTCCGTGTGCGGTGGCGCTGTGAGAACTCCCCCCGTCGCTCTCACCGCATCAGCCCCCCGGAGTGGCGCCAGGGGCGGGGGAACCGTAGTCCTGGAGGCCTGCGGCGCGGGCCAGGTCGAGGTCGAGGGCTTCGCGGCGGATGCGCTGGTCGATGTAGAGGAGCACGATGACGCCGGCCGCGATCGGGAAGGTGATCATCGAGCCGATGACCGAGCCGACGCCGCTGACGATCAGGTACGTCCACCCGTAGTCGTTGCTCGCTTCGACCATGCCGCCGATGCCGCCGTCGCTCAGGGAGGCCCCGAGGAGCGCGAACGGCACGACGACGATCATCGCGATGATGTTCGCGATGAGCAGGGCGAGCAGCTGGATGCCGAAGACGCGCCACCAGGAGCCGCGGGTGAGCTTCGCGGAGCGGCTGAGGGCCTTCTTGATGCCCTGCTTCTCCAGCATCAGCGCGGGGGAGGCCAGGCAGAAGCGGATGAGCAGCCAGAGCACGAGGACGATCGAGCCGAGGATGCCGAAGGCTTTCAGCGCGGCGCCCCCGTCGGTGTTTCCGGCTGCGCTCGCGAGGATGCCCGGCAGCAGGCAGACGAGGACGATGCCGGCGGCGATCAGCATCAGCAGGAAGATCAGGCCGAACAGCCGGGGCAGCTGCGGGCGGGCCTCGCGCCATGCCTCTTTGAGGGTGACGGACTTCCCGAGCACCGCGCGGCTGGTCACGGTGGTGAGCAGGGCGGTCGCGACCACGGTGCCGATGAGGCTGATGAGGAGGACCGGGCCGGAGGCGCGCATGGCGTCGCCCATGGCGTTGAGCTGTTCGTCGGCGGTGGCGCTCGGGTCGCCGAGGGCCGCGGTGTCCGTGGCGTCGTTGAGGATCAGGCCCTGCAGCAGGACGATGAACACCTCGATGACGATCGCGACGGTCAGGGAGATGCCCAGGACCGTGCGCCAGTGGGCGCGCATGGTGGCGACGGCGCCGTCGAGGATCTCGCCCACGCCGAGCGGGCGCAGCGGGATCACGCCGGGCTTGGCGGCGGGCGGCGGGCCGCCCCAGCCGCCGGGAGGGCCGTAACCGCCGTAGCCTCCGGGGCCGCCGTAGCCGCCCGGGCCTCCGGGGTGCCCGCCCGGGCCGGCGGGCGGGTAGGGGCCCCAGTGGTGAACGGGCGGGGGCGGAGGAGGGGGCGGCGGGGGCTGGGCCGGGTTCTGGGGGCCTGCCGGCGCGGACCACTGGCCCGCAGGCGGCTGTTCCTTGGACCACTTCGTGCCGGGGCTCTGCGGGTTCTCGCTCGCGTCCGGGTGCTCCGCGGACTGATCGTCGGCGGGCCGGGCCGCGGGCTCGGCGGGATGGGACGCGCCGGGCTCCTGTCCGTCGGACGGGGCGGATCCGGGCGAGGCCCAGCCCGGAGTGTCTTTCATCGTCGCTCCTTCACGGTGCCCGACCGCGGGCGCGGCGGCAGGTTGGGAGCCATCGTGCCATGGGGTGCTCACCGGGTGACCGGCCGCGGTACGGGCCGGACACCTTCAATGGTCCGTCGGATAGGGGGCAGACTGAGTTCATGGCTGATCAGTACGCGCAATCCGGCGAGGACAAGCGGCCGGCCGAGATACCTGCGATCCGTTGGGAGGAGCTGCCGGAAGGCCCCGTGCTGGTCCTTCTCGACCAGACGAGACTTCCCGCTGAAGAGGTCGAAACGGTGTGCACGGACGCGTCCGCGCTGGTGGAGGCGATCCGGACGCTCGCCGTGCGCGGGGCGCCCTTGCTGGGGATCGCCGGGGCGTACGGCGTCGCGCTCGCCGCCGCCCGCGGCTTCGACGTGGACGAGGCCGCGAACGCGCTCGCGTCGGCCCGCCCCACCGCGGTGAACCTGTCCCTGGGCGTGCGCCGGGCTCGTGGCGCGTACCGGGCGGAGCTCGCCGGGGGCGGCGACCAGGGCGAGGCAGCACGGGCCGCGCTGGCGGCCGCACGGCAGCTGCACCGGGAGGACGCCGAGGCCAGCGCCCGGATGGCCGCGCACGGACTGGCGCTGCTCGACGAACTCCTGCCCGGCGGCGGGCACCGGGTCCTCACCCACTGCAACACCGGGGCGCTGGTGTCGGGCGGCGAGGGGACGGCGTTCGCGGTGGCGCTCGCGGCGCACCGGGTGGGTCGGCTGCGCCGCCTGTGGGTGGACGAGACACGTCCGCTGCTGCAGGGCGCCCGTCTCACCGCGTACGAGGCGGCGCGCAGCGGCATGGCGTACACCCTGCTGACGGACAACGCCGCGGGTTCGCTGTTCGCGGCGGGCGAGGTGGACGCGGTGCTGATCGGGGCGGACCGCATCGCGGGGGACGGGTCGGTGGCGAACAAGGTGGGGAGCTATCCGCTCGCGGTCCTGGCCCGCTACCACCATGTGCCGTTCATCGTGGTGGCGCCGGTGACGACGGTCGATCTCACGACGCCGGACGGGGCGTCGATAGAGGTGGAGCAGCGTCCGGGGTACGAGGTGACGGAGACCGCGGCGCCGCAGGCGCCGGTGACGGGGGCGGGCGCGGGGATGCCGGTGGCGCCGCTGGGGACGCAGGCGTACAACCCGGCGTTCGACGTGACGCCGCCCGAGCTGGTGACGGCGATCGTCACGGAGGAGGGAGTGATCTCACCCGTGACGGCCGAAGCGCTCGCGGAGCTGTGCGCCAAGGCGGGCAGGGGCGCCGCCGGGACAGAGGCCGAGGTCGAGGCGACGGCCGTGGCCGGGAATGAGGCCGAGGCTCAGGTCGGAGGCGGGGGACTCGGGCAGTCCTGACTCGGGTGGTTCCGACTCGGGCGGTCCTGGCGCGGGCGGCTCTGACTCGGGTTGTTCTGGCCCGGGGGTCCCGATCGGAGCGGTCTGGCCTCGCCCGGGTGATCCGCCGGGTGGGCGGGGCGCCGGTGCGGGCCGTCAGTGTCGGGCGTCGGGGCCGGTTCGTGAGCGGGAAACCGGCGCTCCCTGTCTCGTCAGTCCCATGCGTTGAAGACCGCCCCGCCCCAGGTGGTGATGCCGTAGAGGCGGATCGCGCGCCACTCGGCCTGGGACAGGCCGGAGGTGTCCACGTCGGCAAGAGGCGTGGTGAGCTGCTCTCGGTCGAGCACCACGAACCCGGCGTGCGCGAAGACGTCGGCCCAGGTCGGCGGCGGGGCGAACTCCTCGCCGTACCAGTTCCTGCGCATCCGGGCGAACGCGATCCAGGGGTGGTGGGCGTGGCACAGGACGATGCGCTCGCCTGCGCCTGCGCCTGCGCCTGCGCCTGCGCCTGCGCCTGCGCCTGCGCCTGCGCCTGCGCCTTCGACGACCGACGCGGTGTGGAACGTGGACGGGTATGCCTGTTCCTCGACCTCGCCCACCGTCCCTCCGGCAGCGCGAGCGGCCGCATGCAGAGCGCCCCTGAAGGCCCGTAGGTCGGTCTCGGGGAGGGGGCCGTCCTTCGGCGGACGAAAGCCCGTCGCGCCGCGCGGCAGGCTGGAGCCGGTGTTCTCGTCGTCCGCCATGCAGTCATCTTGCCGCCAGAGCTCCGACGCGCGTCCCACGCCTGGGCACGGCTCCTCGGGGTCCAGGCAAGCGGCGAGGGTCGGGGCACTGCATGCTGGTGCTGCCGAGATCGTCTGGTGGGAGGCGGGCCGACATCTGTGCTGACATCGACGTCTGCGGACCGGGGCAGACAGTGACCGCCCCGTACGACTATCGTCACTGGCCGGTGAGCCTTCTCACCTGCGCCTCCTTCACCGTTATGAGAATGGGATGATGTCGTTTATGAAGGGACGAGTCCTTGTCGTCGACGACGACACCGCACTGGCCGAGATGCTCGGCATTGTGCTGCGTGGTGAAGGTTTCGAGCCGTCTTTCGTGGCCGACGGCGACAAGGCGCTGGCTGCGTTCCGTGAGGCGAAACCCGATCTGGTGCTGCTGGACCTGATGCTGCCCGGCCGGGACGGCATCGAGGTGTGCCGCCTGATCAGGGCGGAGTCCGGCGTGCCGATCGTGATGCTCACGGCGAAGAGCGACACCGTCGATGTGGTCGTCGGACTGGAGTCCGGCGCCGACGACTACATCGTGAAGCCGTTCAAGCCGAAGGAGCTGGTCGCCCGCATCCGCGCCCGGCTGCGGAGGTCGGAGGAGCCGGCGCCCGAACAGCTCGCCATAGGCGACCTCGTCATCGACGTGGCCGGCCACTCCGTCAAGCGGGAGGGCCAGTCGATCGCGCTGACCCCGCTGGAGTTCGACCTGCTGGTCGCCCTGGCGCGCAAGCCCTGGCAGGTGTTCACCCGCGAGGTCCTCCTCGAGCAGGTGTGGGGCTACCGGCACGCCGCCGACACCCGCCTGGTCAACGTACATGTGCAGAGGCTGCGCTCGAAGGTCGAGAAGGACCCGGAGCGGCCGGAGATCGTGGTGACCGTCCGTGGCGTCGGATACAAGGCAGGACCCAGCTGACATGTCGCAGGACAGTGCCGCTTCGGCCCCCGGCCGGTCCGGGGCCCGTCCGGAGCGGCCTGTCGGCCGTGGGACAGCGGGTTCACGCTTCGCGCGCCTCCTCGAAGGCGGGCTGCTGCAGGGCGGGGTGAAGGGCAGCCCCGTCCTCAGGCTGCTGATGCGCTGGATACGCCGGCCGCTGCTGCCGGTCATGCGGCTGTGGCGGCGCAACATCCAGCTGAAGGTGGTCGCCACCACCCTGCTGATGTCGCTCGGGGTCGTCCTGCTGCTGGGCTTCGTCGTGATCGGGCAGGTGCGCAACGGCCTGCTGGACGCCAAGGTCAAGGCATCGCAGAGCCAGGCCACGGGCGGGTTCGCCGT
This sequence comes from Streptomyces sp. NPDC001027, assembly GCF_040299045.1. NCBI lineage: Bacteria > Bacillati > Actinomycetota > Actinomycetes > Kitasatosporales > Streptomycetaceae > Streptomyces > Streptomyces sp. NPDC001027. The sequence continues at coordinate 60,044 of NZ_JBEPBI010000020.1, read as the reverse complement.
GGCCAAGCAGAAGGCCGACGAGGCCGCGGGCACGCCCGCCGACGGAGGGACCCCGGCGGACGGCCGCACCTCGCAGAACGTCATCGAATGGATGAGCGAGCTCGTGCTGTCGCTGTCCAGCGGCGGCCAGGGCGCCTTCGACGTGGTGACCCTGCCCCCCGGCTTCGACAACGGCGGCGGATACGGACCGCGCGCCTCCGGATACGTCGACCCCAACAAGAGCGTTCCCGAGAACCTCCGCGCGCGGGTCAACACCGGCGCCGGCGCCTTCCAGAGCTACTCCCGCATCGACTACCTCAACGACAAGGAATCCCAGCCCGCCCTCGTCATCGGCAAGCAGGTCAACGACCCCAACGGCGACCCGTACGAGCTGTACTACCTCTTCCCGCTCACCCAGGAGGAGAAGTCGCTCAGCCTGGTCAAGGGCACGCTGGCGACCGCCGGACTCTTCGTCGTCGTCCTCCTCGGAGCCATCGCCTGGCTCGTCGTACGGCAGGTCGTCACCCCCGTGCGGATGGCCGCCGGGATCGCCGAGCGGCTGTCCGCCGGGCGGCTCCAGGAACGGATGAAGGTCACCGGCGAGGACGACATCGCACGGCTCGGCGAGGCCTTCAACAAGATGGCCCAGAACCTCCAACTGAAGATCCAGCAGCTGGAGGACCTGTCGCGGATGCAGCGGCGGTTCGTGTCCGACGTCTCGCACGAGCTGCGGACACCGCTGACCACCGTGCGCATGGCCGCAGACGTCATCCACGACGCCCGGGTCGACTTCGACCCCGTCACCGCGCGGTCCGCGGAACTCCTCGCCGACCAGCTCGACCGCTTCGAGACGCTCCTCGCCGACCTGCTCGAGATCAGCCGCTTCGACGCCGGCGCCGCCGCCCTCGAGGCTGAGCCGATCGACCTCAGGGAGGTCGTGCGGCGCGTCGTCAGCGGGGCCGCGCCGCTCGCCGAACGCAAGGGGACGACCGTCCGCGTCATCGGCGACCAGCAGCCCGTCGTCGCCGAGGCCGACGCCCGGCGCGTGGAACGCGTGCTGCGCAACCTGGTCGTCAACGCCGTCGAACACGGCGAGGGCAAGGACGTCGTCGTCAAACTGGCATCCGCGGGCGGAGCCGTCGCGATCGCCGTGCGCGACTACGGCGTCGGACTCAAGCCCGGCGAGGCCACCCGCGTCTTCAGCCGGTTCTGGCGCGCCGACCCGGCACGCGCGCGTACCACCGGCGGCACCGGCCTCGGGCTGTCCATCGCCCTGGAGGACGCGCGACTGCACGGCGGCTGGCTGCAGGCCTGGGGAGAGCCCGGCGGCGGGTCCCAGTTCCGGCTGACGCTGCCCAGGACCGCCGACGAACCACTGCGAGGCTCGCCGATACCGCTCGAGCCCAAGGACTCCCGCCGCAACCGCGGCGAACTCGACGACGCCGGCCAGCCGCGCCGCGGCGGTGAGAAGAGCGCCACCGTGCCGGTGCAGCCCGCGGGCGAGCAGCAGTCGGCCGCCCGTACACCGCTCGCCCCCCGCACCTCCGCCCCCACCGTCGACCCCACGGCACTGCCCGGCAACGGCGCGCGCGTGGTGCCCCGTACGGGCGCTGCGCCGGGGACGCACACGGGTGGCGGAACACGACACGACGACTCGTCCGGTGACGGGACGACGTCGGCGGGCGGGGCGACAGGCGCCGACGGGCGCGACCGGCACGAGCAGCGGCACGGGCACGGGCACGGACAGAGCGGGACTGCTGCGGACCGGCCGGACTCCGCGGCCGAGAGCGCGGACAAGCAAGGGGAGGCATCTCGTGGGCGCTGAGAAGCGCGAAGGGGGAACCCGGCGCACGCCGGGGCGCGCGACGGCGTACGCCGTCTGCGGAGTCGTCCTGCTGGCCGGGTGCGCCTCGATGCCCGACAGCGGCGACCTGCGCGGAGTCGAGTCCACCCCGGGACAGGACACCCAGGTCCGGGTGTTCGCCATGCCGCCCCGCGACGACGCACAGCCCCTGGAGATCCTCCAGGGCTTCCTGGAAGCGCTCACCAGCGACGACCCCAGCTACTCCACGGCACGCCAGTACCTGACCGGGAAAGCCGCCCAGAAATGGCAGCCCGAACGGTCCACGACCGTCCTCGCGGACGGTCCGGCGACCATGACCGGACCCGCCGGGAACCGGGAGGGCGACGACCGCTCGTACATCCTCTCCGGCTCCAGGGTCGCCGTCGTGGACGCCCAGCAGGCGTACACGCCCGCCTCGGGCGACTACGGCCAGACCATCCACCTCGTCCGTGACAACAAGAACGGGCAGTGGCGCATCGACGCCCTCCCCGACGGCGTCGTCATGGGCAAGTCGGACTTCCAGCGCAACTACGTGTCCGTCAACAAGTACTACTTCGCCTCCGACACCGCCGTCGAGGGATCCGGGCAGCCCGTGGCCGTCGCCGACCCCGTCTACGTCCGCGGACGGGTCGACCCCATGACCCAGATGGTGCGCTCGGTGCTCAGCGGCCCCACCAGCTGGCTGCGCCCCGTCGTCAGATCCGGATTCCCCACCGGAACCGCACTCGCCAAGGGCGTCACCTCGCTGACCCCGGACGACCAGAACAAACTCACCGTCCCGCTGAACGACAAGGCCGCCCACATCGGACAGGCCAAGTGCGACGAGATGGCGGCCCAGCTGCTGTTCTCCCTCCAGAGCCTGACCCCCACCGTCGGCGGGATCGCCCTGCGCGCGGGCGGCAGCCAACTGTGCTCCCTGTCCGAGGACCAGGCCAAGACCGTCGCCGCACGCGGCTCCCGGAGCGACCCCGGCTACCTGTACTTCATCGACGGCCAGCACCGTCTCGTCCGGATGGCGGCCGGCAGCGGCGACACCAAGGCCGACCCCGTCCCCGGAGCCCTCGGCGCCGGCGCCACCGCCCTGCGCTCCGTGGCGGTGGCCCGCGACGAACGCAGCGCGGCAGGAGTGGCCCTGGACGGCAAGGCGCTCTACGTCACCTCCACCCTCTCCGGCAGCGCCGTCGGCAACCCCGTCCTGCAGAGCACCGGCAAGACGGAGTCCGACCGGCTCACCACCCCCAGCTGGGACGCCGAGGGCAACCTCTGGGTGGCCGACCGCAACCCCGCCGACCCGCGGCTGCTCCTGCTGCAGAAGGGCGGAGGGGAGCCGCTGAAGGTCCTCACCCCGGGGCTCGACGGCCGTGTCGACGCCGTGCGCGTGGCGGCCGACGGGGTGCGCATCGCCCTCGTCGTGGACAAGGGCGGCAAGCAGTCGCTGCTCATCGGGCGCATCGAGCGCACCGGCGGCACCGAACCGCCGTCCCTCTCGGTCCAGGAACTGCGTTCCGCGACACCCGAGTTGGAACAGGTCCGGGCGGTGTCCTGGGCCGGGGACAGCCGGCTCGTGGTCGTCGGACGGGAAGCCGGCGGCGTCGAGCAGGTGCAGTACGTGCAGAGCGACGGCTCGATCCCCGAGGCGGGCACACTGCCCGGACTCACCGAGGTCACCAGCATCGCCGCCTCCGAGGACAGCGACGCCCCGCTCTTCGCCACCTCCAAGAACGGGCTGCTGTGGCTGCCCGGCGGAAGCGGATGGCGGACGCTGAAGGAAACCGCCTCGATGGCGCTCTACCCGGGATAGATCTTTTTCGGCTCTCCACGCCTGTCTCGGCTTGCCCTTCGCCCGGGCGTGGAGTTGCGCTTCGAGTTCACCGATCGGCTCCTCGCCTTCGCGTTCCCCGGGTTTCGGCGGTCGCATCCGTTGGACGCCGTCACTGTGCGCTGCTCCGAGGCGAAGGCGAGAGGGCGCCGTTTTCGGCCGCTGTTTTTCGTTTGCGTTGGCCAATTGCGCCGGCCGTCGCCTTCCGCGGAGTTGTCCACGGAGTTGTCCACAGGACTGTCGGACGGTTTTCCACAGGGGTTTTCCACAGGGGTGGTGAATCTCTTCCCGAGTCGGCACAGTGATCCACGTGGAAGGCGTTCGCGGGTGGTGGCAGGAACTGGCCGGCCTGATGCTGCCCGCCGAGTGCGGAGGCTGCGGAAGGGCACGCACAGTGATCTGCCCGCGATGCTGTGCCGCACTGTGCGACACCGCGCCGTTCCGGGTGCGCCCTGCGCCGCAGCCCCCCGGGCTGCCCTCCGTGCACGCGGCCGCCCGGTACGCCGACGAGGTCCGTGCGGTGCTGCTCGCCCACAAGGAACGCGGCGCGCTGCCACTCGCACGACCGCTCGGAGCGGCGCTGGCGGGGGCGGTACGGGCGGGGATGAGGGAGGCGGGGGTGGGGTGGGGGGAGGGGGAGGGGGCCCCGCCCCCAGGAGACGTTCTGCTGGTCCCCGTCCCCTCCGCCCCTGCCGCCGTCCGGGCCCGTGGTCATGATCCGGCGCGGCGGATCGCGCTGGCGGCGGCCGGTGAGTTGCGGCGGGCCGGGGTTCCGGCGCGGGTGGCGGCGGTGCTGCGGCAGCGGCGGGCCGTGGCCGACCAGTCGGGGCTCGACGCCCGGCGGCGGTGGGACAACCTGGTGGGTGCGCTGGCGGTGGCGCCCGGCGGGGCGCGGTTGTTGTGCGGCGGTCCGGTGGTCCTCGTCGACGATCTGGTGACGACCGGTGCTTCGCTGGCGGAGGCTGCCCGGGCCGTCCGGGAGGCGGTTCGGGCGGTCGCACGGGCGGGGCAGACCGGGACCGAGCGCTCGCCGGGGGCGACGGGTCGGCCGGACACGGCTGCGGGAGCGGGGCAGCCGGGGGTCAGGGCGGCTACCGGGGTGGATGTGCCGTCGGGGCTGGGCCCTGGACGACGGGCGAACGTGAGGCCGAGGCAGGGGGCGGGGTCGGGGCCGGGGCTGGGACGACGGGCGGAGCCGGGGTATCGGGTGGAGGGTGGAGGGGACGGGGAGGAGATGGCGAGGGAGGTGTGTGGTGGAGGCGCGGGGGCCGTGTATGCGGGGTTCGCGAGGGAAGGCAGAAGGGAAGAGTCGTCCGGAGCGAGGGAGGAAGCCATCGACGGGACGGACGGGACGTGCGGGGCGTCGGTGCGACCGGCCGGTGCGGCGGGCGTCCGGGGGCCCTCGGGGGCCGCTGGAGGCGCGGGGGCCGCGAGACCCATGGGTCCGTCCGGCGCCGCTCCGTGGCATGCCGGGGGCGCCGGCGTTGTCCTCTGCGCGGCCGTGGTCGCGGCTTCGCCGACTCTTTAGAAATAAACCGGAACTGACTCAGATCTTGCGTCGTTGCAGGTAATGAGAGAGTCAATTCACCTGAACGGAGGTACGCCGCAGTAGAGGGTGACGACATCCGTCCGGGCGAGATATGTTCGGTTGTGAGGGAAAGCCGCAGGCCACACCCTCTCAAATCCGAATGCCGTGCTGCGGTTTTGGTCATCGCCCGCAGCACCTGGGGTGTAGATCTCGTCGATGGGGGAGGAGGAGGTGGAAGTCGCCAAGTCGGAGGTTCCGGTGCTCGCCGGAGCCTGGTGCAAAAGGGAGACGCTCCGCGGGAGAAGCGGAGTGATCCGGGAACGGAGTTCTGCGTGGACATCGTCGTCAAGGGCCGCAAGACCGAGGTGCCCGAGCGGTTCCGCAAGCACGTGGCCGAGAAGCTGAACCTGGAGAAGATCCAGAAGCTCGACGGCAAGGTGATCAGCCTCGACGTCGAGGTGTCCAAGGAGCCCAACCCCCGACAAGCCGACCGGTGCGACCGAGTGGAGATCACGCTTCGCTCGCGCGGCCCGGTGATCCGGGCGGAGGCGGCCGCCAGCGACGCTTACGCGGCACTCGACCTGGCGGCGGAGAAGCTGGACGCCCAGCTGCGCAAGCAGCACGACAAGCGATACACGCGCCGTGGGGCCCGCAGGCTGTCCGCGGCTGAGGTTCCCGACCATGTTCCGGGTGTGGCGACGCTCAACGGCAACGGCCGTCCCGTCCCCTCCGAGGAGTCGGAGAGCGTGCCGACGAAGCGCATCGGATCGATCGAGGTGCAGGGCGACGGCCCCCTCGTGGTCCGTGAGAAGACGCACGTCGCAGCTCCGATGACGCTCGACCAGGCCCTCTACGAGATGGAACTGGTCGGACACGACTTCTATCTGTTCGTCGACTCCGAGACGAAGCAGCCCAGCGTCGTCTACCGACGGCACGCCTACGACTACGGCGTGATCTACCTCGACACCGACCCGATGGTGGCCCAGGCGCACTCACCCGAGGCGGGTGGCGCGCTGGGCGGCTGACGCCCCCGGGTGACGGTTGAGCGGTGTGCCCCTGGAGAGCGCGTGTGCGCCCCCGGGGGCACCCGTGTGCGACCCCTTGGTCGAGTCGCTCTGTCACCGCGTTGTCGTCCGGGCATGGAATCATGGCAGGGCGGCCCAACCGATGGGTCGTTGCCTTGGGTTGGCGATGGCTCAGGACCACGGCCGCAGCCTTCAGGGGGAGGAACGATGGCGGACAGCTTCGGACCGATGCGTGACGAGGGCGCCCACGAGGGTGTCGTCGGCATGGGCCCGGACGCGGGTGATGACGGCACTTCAGGCAAGGAGCCGATCAGAGTCCTTGTCGTGGACGACCACGCCCTGTTCCGCCGCGGCCTGGAGATCGTGCTCGCGGCCGAGGAGGACATCCAGGTCGTCGGTGAGGCGGGTGACGGCGCCGAGGCCGTGGACAAGGCGGCCGACCTGCTGCCCGACATCGTGCTGATGGACGTGCGAATGCCCAAGCGCGGCGGCATCGAGGCGTGCACCTCCATCAAGGAGGTCGCTCCCAGCGCGAAGATCATCATGTTGACGATCAGCGACGAGGAGGCCGACCTCTACGAGGCGATCAAGGCGGGCGCGACCGGTTACCTCCTCAAGGAGATCTCCACGGACGAGGTCGCCACCGCGATCCGCGCGGTCGCCGACGGGCAGTCGCAGATCAGCCCCTCGATGGCGTCGAAGCTGCTCACCGAGTTCAAGTCGATGATCCAGCGGACCGACGAGCGCCGGCTCGTCCCCGCGCCGCGGCTGACGGACCGGGAGCTGGAGGTGCTCAAGCTGGTCGCCACGGGCATGAACAACCGTGACATCGCCAAGGAGTTGTTCATCTCCGAGAACACCGTGAAGAACCATGTGCGCAACATCCTGGAGAAGCTGCAGCTGCACTCCAGGATGGAGGCGGTGGTGTACGCGATGCGGGAGAAGATCCTCGAGATCCGCTGACGACTGCCCCCGCCCGCCCGCCCGCCTGGCCGGCCGAATCGATGCGATTCGTCGGACGCGGCCCCTCGGCCGTCGTGATGCGGTGGGGTCAGGCGAGTGCGCGGGCGAGTTCCGCGGCGAGCGGTTCGCGTAGCTCCGGGGAGTCCACGCGCTCGACGCGCACGTCCGTGCAGTCCACCCAGGTCGCGGCTTCGAGCAGGGCCTGAGCGACCGCCGGGACCGCTTTCCGGCCGTCCAGGGTGACCTGCTTGGCGACGAGGGTGCGGCCCTCGCGGGCCGGATCCACGCGGCCGACGAGCCGGCCGCCGGACAGGACCGGCATCGCGAAGTAGCCGTGGATCCGCTTCGGCTTGGGGACGTAGGCCTCCAGGCGGTGGGTGAAGCCGAAGATCCGCTCGGTGCGTGCCCGCTCCCAGATCAGGGAGTCGAAGGGGGACAGGAGCGTGGTGCGGTGGCGGCCGCGCGGAGCCGTCTCCACCGCGGCCGGATCGGCCCATGCGGGCTTGCCCCAGCCCTCGACCGTGACCGGGACCAGACCGGAGTCGGCGATCACCGCGTCGACCTGTTCGCCCTTGAGGCGGTGGTAGTCGGCGATGTCCGCGCGCGTGCCGACGCCGAGGGACTGGCCGGCCAGGAGGACGAGGCGGCGCAGGCATTCGGCGTCGTCGAGCTCGTCGTGCAGCAGGGCGGCGGGTACGGCGCGTTCGGCGAGGTCGTACACGCGCTTCCAGCCGCGGCGCTCGACGCAGACCACCTCGCCGTACATCAGTGCGCGTTCCACGGCGACCTTGGTGCCGGACCAGTCCCACCACTCGCTGGTCTTCTTCGCTCCGCCCAGGTCCGTGGCGGTGAGGGGGCCCTCGGCGCGGAGCTGCTTGAGGACCTGGTCGTAGGTGCCTTCGGGGAGGTCGTGGTTCCAGTGCGGCCTGTTGCGGTAGGCGCGGCGGCGGAAGGCGAAGTGCGGCCATTCCTCGATGGGGAGGATGCAGGCGGCGTGGGACCAGTACTCGAAGGCGTGGGTGTCGTGCCAGTAGGCGTGTTCCACCGTCTTGCGGCCCACGGCGCCCAGGCGGGCGTAGGGGATCAGCTCGTGGGAGCGGGCCAGGACCGAGATGGTGTCGAGCTGGACCGCGCCGAGGTGGCGGAGCACGCCACGGACGCCGGCCTTGCGGTCGGGCGTGCCGAGGAAGCCCTGTGCGCGCAGGGCGATGCGGCGGGCTTCGTCTGCGGAGAGCTCGGCGGCGGGGCGCGGGGTCGTCATGGTGCGCACGATAGGCGGTGGGTCTGACAGAGGCCGGTGAGCTGGGGTTTTGCGGGGCGGCGGTCGTGCGGCGGTGGCGTGGCGGTCGCGCGGTGCTGGTTCGGGTGCGGCGGTGGCGTGGCGGTCGTGTTGTGCTGTTTTCGGGTGCGGCGGGCGGATCGGGGTTCGGCGGTCGGTGCGGGGTGTGGGCGTTCGTCGGCCCGACGGGATGGGCGGGCGTCAGTCGTCCGACGGGGCGGGTATGTACGGGGCGGTGGACGGGAGTCCCAGGTCCGAGGGGAGCAGGGAGGCGATCCAGCAGTCCCGTCGTACGCCCTTGTTGTCGATGGCTGAGCGCAGGGCGCCCTCCGGGGTGAAGCCGGCGTGCTCCGCCACGGCGAGGGAGGGGGCGTTGCCGACTTCCGCCCGCCATTCGACGCGGTCGACGCCGAGGGCGGTGAAGGCCCAGCGGGTCGCGGTGCGGGCGGCCTCGGTGGTGTAGCCGCGGCCTCGGTGTTCCTTGACGGCCCAGAAGCCGATCTCTGCGGTGCCCGGGGAGCGCATGGTGAGGCTGAGGACGCCGGTGAGGGCTCCGCCTGGGAGGAAGACGCCGAAGGTGAACATCGCGCCGGTGGTCCAGCCCTCCGGTGCGATCAGCTCGACGAAGCTTCGCGCGTGTTCGGGGAGGTAGGGGGACGGGATGGTCGTCCAGCGCTGGATGTCGGGGTCCTGGGCCGCCGTGTAGACGGCTTCGGTGTCCTCGGGTCCGAGGGGGCGCAGGACGAGGCGGGCGCTGGTGAGGGTGACGGGCGGTTGCTCCATCGGCCGATTCTGCGGGGAGGGCGCGGCGGCCGCCATCGGATTGCCTCGTGTGAGCGGGTGATCACAATTCGCGCACTTCGTTTGGCGGACGCGGCACCATCGGCGGCGCCCGGCCGTTGTCCTCTTTGAAGAAGATTTGGGTGAAGCCGCGCAGCGGTTGCAGTCGTCGTCACGGCAGGCCTCCCGGCGTGGTGGGGTCCTCGCATACGATGGCCGTTGCTCAGTGAGTCAAATGGAAACCGTCCGTCCTAGGCCCGACCGGCAAGGAGACCAACCCCCGTGTCCGTCCTCTCGAAGATCATGCGTGCAGGCGAAGGCAAGATCCTGCGCAAGCTGCACCGCATCGCGGACCAGGTCAACTCCATCGAAGAGGACTTCGTCGACCTCTCCGACGCCGAGCTGCGGGCCCTCACCGAGGAGTACAAGCAGCGGTACGCCGACGGTGAGAGCCTGGACGACCTGCTGCCCGAGGCGTTCGCCACCGTGCGCGAGGCCGCCAAGCGCGTTCTGGGTCAGCGTCACTACGACGTGCAGATCATGGGCGGCGCGGCCCTGCACCTCGGCTATGTGGCGGAGATGAAGACCGGTGAGGGCAAGACCCTCGTCGGCACGCTGCCCGCGTATCTGAACGCGCTGTCCGGCAAGGGCGTCCACCTGATCACGGTGAACGACTACCTGGCCGAGCGCGACTCCGAGATGATGGGCCGCGTCCACAAGTTCCTGGGTCTCGAGGTCGGCTGCATCCTGGCCAACATGACGCCGGCCCAGCGGCGCGAGCAGTACGCGTGCGACATCACCTACGGCACGAACAACGAGTTCGGCTTCGACTACCTGCGCGACAACATGGCGTGGGCGCAGGACGAGCTGGTCCAGCGCGGCCACAACTTCGCCATCGTGGACGAGGTCGACTCCATCCTGGTCGACGAGGCGCGCACGCCGCTGATCATCTCCGGTCCGGCCGACCAGGCCACCAAGTGGTACGGCGACTTCGCGAAGCTGGTGACCCGCCTGAAGAGGGGCGAGGCGGGCAACCCGCTCAAGGGCATCGAGGAGACCGGCGACTACGAGGTCGACGAGAAGAAGCGCACGGTCGCCATCCACGAGAGCGGTGTCAGCAAGGTCGAGGACTGGCTGGGCATCGACAACCTCTACGAGTCGGTGAACACGCCTCTGGTGGGCTACCTGAACAACGCCATCAAGGCGAAGGAGCTCTTCAAGAAGGACAAGGACTACGTCGTCATGGACGGCGAAGTCATGATCGTCGACGAGCACACCGGTCGTATCCTCGCCGGTCGCCGTTACAACGAGGGCATGCACCAGGCGATCGAGGCGAAGGAAGGGGTGGACATCAAGGACGAGAACCAGACGCTCGCCACGATCACCCTTCAGAACTTCTTCCGTCTCTACAAGCGCCACAACCACGACGGCAAGGAACAGCCCGGTCTGTGCGGCATGACCGGTACGGCGATGACCGAGGCCGCCGAGTTCCACCAGATCTACAAGCTCGGCGTGGTGCCGATCCCGACGAACCGGCCGATGGTCCGCAAGGACCAGTCGGACCTGATCTACCGCACCGAGGTCGCGAAGTTCGAGGCGGTCGTCGACGACATCGCGGAGAAGCACGAGAAGGGTCAGCCGATCCTCGTCGGCACGACGTCGGTCGAGAAGTCCGAGTACCTGTCGCAGCAGTTGTCCAAGCGGGGCATCCAGCACGAGGTGCTGAACGCCAAGCACCACGAGCGTGAGGCGTCGATCGTCGCCCAGGCCGGCCGTCGGGGCGCGGTCACGGTGGCGACGAACATGGCCGGCCGTGGCACGGACATCAAGCTCGGCGGCAACCCCGACGACCTCGCCGAGGCGGAGCTGCGTCAGCGCGGCCTCGACCCGGAGGAGCACATCGAGGAGTGGGCGGCCGCGCTGCCGGCCGCTCTGGAGAAGGCCGAGCAGGCCGTCAAGGCCGAGTTCGACGAGGTCAAGGAGCTGGGCGGCCTCTATGTGCTCGGCACCGAGCGGCACGAGTCGCGTCGTATCGACAACCAGCTGCGCGGTCGTTCCGGCCGTCAGGGCGACCCGGGCGAGTCCCGGTTCTACCTGTCGCTGGGCGACGACCTGATGCGGCTGTTCAAGGCGCAGATGGTCGAGCGCGTGATGTCGATGGCGAACGTGCCGGACGACGTGCCGATCGAGAACAAGATGGTCACGCGTGCGATCGCGTCCGCGCAGTCGCAGGTGGAGCAGCAGAACTTCGAGACGCGTAAGAACGTCCTGAAGTACGACGAGGTGCTCAACCGTCAGCGTGAGGTCATCTACGGCGAGCGGCGTCGTGTGCTGGAGGGTGAGGACCTGCAGGAGCAGATCCAGCACTTCATGGACGACACGATCGACGCGTACGTCGGCGCGGAGACCGCCGAGGGCTTCCCGGAGGACTGGGACCTGGACCGGCTGTGGGGCGCCTTCAAGCAGCTCTACCCGGTGAAGGTGACGGTGGAGGAGCTGGAGGAGGCGGCCGGCGACCGGGCCGGTCTGACGGCCGAGTTCATCTCCGAGTCCATCAAGGACGACATCCGCGAGCAGTACGAGTCGCGTGAGTCGCAGCTCGGCTCGGAGATCATGCGTGAGCTGGAGCGCCGGGTCGTGCTGTCGGTCCTGGACCGCAAGTGGCGTGAGCACCTCTATGAGATGGACTACCTCCAGGAGGGCATCGGTCTGCGCGCGATGGCGCAGAAGGACCCGCTGGTGGAGTACCAGCGTGAGGGCTTCGACATGTTCTCCGCGATGATGGACGGCATCAAGGAGGAGTCCGTCGGCTACCTGTTCAACCTGGAGGTCCAGGTCGAGCAGCAGGTCGAGGAGGTCCCGGTGGAGGACGCGGCCGACAAGGACAAGCAGGACGTGGTGCCGGCGCAGGCGGGTTCGCGTCCGGAGATCCGCGCGAAGGGGCTGGACGCTCCGCAGCGTCGTCAGCTGCACTTCTCGGCGCCCACGGTGGACGGCGAGGGCGGCACGATCGAGGGTGACTTCGACAGCGACGACGACGAGCCGGTCCGTTCCGCGGCTGACGGTCTCACGCGCGCGGAGCGCCGCAAGCAGGCGAAGGCCGGGCGGCGCCGCAAGAAGTAAGCAGCGCGGTGCGCGGTCGCTGCGGCGGCTGTGCGGCGGTTGTGCAGCGGTTTGAGGGCCGGGTCACCTTTGGGTGGCCCGGCCCTTCCGTGCGCCCAGGGCCGTGTGTCTGTCGGGGCGGGACCAGGGCCGGGGTCGGGGGCGGGGTCGTTTCAGCCGTCGTGGGTGAGGGGCGTGCGGGGGCCGCCGAGTTCCACGGCGGTGCAGCGCCAGCGGCGGTCCGTGCCGAGTTCCAGGCGGAAGGCCATCGCGCGCAGGCGGTCGCCGGCGCCGATGCGGGCGAAGGCCTCGATGGCGCCGGGGCGTGGGACGTAGTAGCCGATGTCGCGGACGACGGCACGGGCGCCGTGAGCGGTGCGCAGGGGGCCGCTTTCGGCGAGGTGGGCGAGGTCGTCGTAGGCCCGGCCGAGGGTGTGCCGGAGCATGTAGTGGACGGGGCGGCGGCCGGTCAGGACGGCGAGGAGGCGGTCCGCGAAGAGGTCGGTGGGGCGGGGCTGGGCGAGAGGGCGGCGCGGGGCCTGGGAAGGGGCCGCGGGGGAGTCGTCGGTGGGCGGGACGGGCGGGCGGTGGCCGGCCGGGGTGCGGGGCGGGGCGGTGCGCGGGGCGCCGCCGTCGGGAGTGCGGGGCGGGGCGCCGGCGGGGCGGCGGGTGTCGCGGCGGCCCGGAGGGCGGGCGCCGGGAGGGCGGGAGCCGCTGGGGCGGGCGCCGGGGTGGTGCGGTGTCCTCGTCATGACCTTGTCCATGGGGGTCCCCGTTCGCTGGGCTCTTGGAGCTGTGCTTCTACCGAGCGGTAACTTGCTGCTGTGGATCTTGTACGGGGTCGTGGCCCGCGGGGGCAAGGAAGCGGCGGGGTGGGTGGCAGGGGCTGGAAGGTTCACCTATCAGGGGTGCGGCAGGACGTCCGGGGCCCGGTGTCATGGGCCTTGGCCGGGTGAATCCGGGGTGCGGGGTTGACGCCTGGAGGGGTGTGGGCGGGGACTCGAAAGGGGACGCCCGCACGTATCCTGAAGGCCCTCCGGAAGGTGCGGAACCGTGCCGCCCGGGGCACCGAGCCCGAGTCGGCGATCCGAGCCGGCGACCACGAGAAGAGCGGCCAGCCATGCGCGTCTACGTCCCCCTGACCCTCCCCGGCCTCGCCGAGGCGCACAAGACGGGTGAGCTGGGAGCCGGGCCGCTCGTCGCGTACGCCGTCACGCCCGCGTTGCGCGAGTGGTACCTCTCCGACGACACCGAGGAGCTGGAGTACGCGGCGCTCGGCAGGGCGGCGCTCGCCTCACTGCGGCTCATGGACGTGGACCCGGGCGCGCCGCGGCGGCGGGTCGTGGTCGCCGTCGACGTGCCGGACCGGACGGTCGTCGTCGGCCCGGGGCGCGGGTCCGACCTTGACGCGTCGGATGCGTCGGGCGCGTCGGGCGCGTCGGAGACGCCTGGCGGGCCGGGCGAGGTGCGGGTGAGCGGCGTCGTGCGGCTGGCCAAGGCGGCCGCGGTGCACCTCGACGCGCCGGAGGCCGAGGCGGACGTGACCGCGGCCGTGCGGGCGCTCGCCGCGGCGGACGGCGGGGACGACGACGCGCAGGCCGTCGTGGACGCGGCCGAGGACCACGAGCTGCTCTGGTTCGCCCCGCAGGAGATCGCGAGCCTCCTGGGCTCCGGAGCCTGAGCGCGGCGCCACCCCGAGCGCCGAGGCCCGCCGGACGTACCTCGGCCCATAGGCGCCTGCGGGCGTGCCAGGCGGCCTCGGCCTGCCCGGCCCCTCCGAACCACACCTCGGTGCGCCCGTACCTCCGGGGCCGGGGCTCACTTGGCTGTCGGTGGCGGCGGGTACTTTTGCAGACATGGGGAAGCAGCAAGCGGCGCACATCGTCTGGGACTGGAACGGCACGCTGTTCCACGACAACGACGCGATCATCGGGGCGACGAACGCGGCGTTCGTCGAGTTGGGGCTGGAGCCGATCACGCTGGAGCAGTACCGGGCGCTGTACTGCGTGCCGGTGCCGAAGTTCTACGAGCGGCTGATGGGCAGACTGCCCACCGACGCCGAGTGGGAGCTGATGGACGGGGTCTTCCACCGGTACTACGCCGAGCACCGGGTGCGGTGCGGGCTCACCGAGGGCGCGGCGGAGCTGCTCGCGGGGTGGCGGTCGGCGGGGCACAGTCAGTCGCTGCTGAGCATGTACGTGCACGACGAACTCGTGCCGCTGGTCCGGGGGTTCGGGATCGAGCCGCACTTCGTCCGGGTCGACGGGCGGATCGGCCCATCCGGGGGCAGCAAGGCCGAGCACATGGTGCGGCATCTGGCGGCGCTCGCCGGTGTGGAGCCGGCGCGCACGGTGGTGATCGGGGACGCGGCCGACGACGCGGTGGCCGCGCTGCATGCGGGGGCGAAGGCGGTGCTGTACACCGGTGGGTCGCACAGCCGGGCCAGCCTGGAGGGGGTCGGGGCGCCGGTGGTGGACACGCTGGCGGAGGCGGTGGAGACGGCGGGGCGTATCGCCGCGTAGGCCTCCGGCGGTGGGGCGGATCCTGCGGGGGCTCGGGTGAGCGGGGTGGGGTGGGGGTGGGGGCCCAGGGTGTCTCGCCCCCGCCGCCCCTACCCGTCCCGTCCAGGGGCTCCGCCCCTGCGCCCCGGGGGCTGGCTGCGTCGCGGTGCACCCCTGGTGGGCTGCGTCCGGGGCGGGGTTGCACCTCCGGGCGGGGCTTCGCCCCTGCGCCCCGGGCGGGGACTGCGTCCCTCCCCAGTGGGGACTGCGTCCCCTGCGCCCCTCCCCAGTGGGGACTGTGTCCCCTGTGGGACCTTTCTCGATCTGGCCGGGGTCCGGGTGGGGCTGTTGGTTCTGTGCAGAACGTCAAAGTTCTGGTCCTAGATTTGTACACATACGGCTCATGACGGGGGGCCCGTGGGGAGCGATAGCCTTGGTGGCGTGATCAGCGCGATATCTCGCGGGGGCGCTGTTGCCCCTGCCCTGCGCCCGGTGTGTGCGGACCATCTCCGCGACCGGGCGGCGGTCGCTGGTCGGCGCGGGCGGGAGAGGGGCGCGAGGCGCCCCGGGACGCCGTACACACCCGGTGGGACAGGCGTGACGTGGAGAGCAGCGTCACACGCCGGAGTGGTGTCGAGAATGGCCGATAACCCCCCGCTCATCTCACCTTGCGGCATAGCGTCGGAGCAGACCGGAGACCCCGGCCCGTGGCGTCGAGCCGCAGGGGAAGAGCCCGTACTTCCTTCTACGTCACGCAACGGCGCGCGACAGGAGTCAGAGGACAATGCAGACCAAGCTGGACGAAGCCAAGGCCGAGCTGCTCGACAGGGCGGCGCGGGTCGCTGAGAACAGCCCGGTCGGGGGGCATCTACCGACTGGGACGACGGGCGAGGGCACTCCGGGCACCCCGGACCACGCCGCTCTGCTCGCGTTCCTCCAGCGCTACTACCTGCACACCGCCCAGGAGGACCTGAGCGACCGCGACCCGGTCGACGTCTTCGGGGCGGCGCTCTCCCACTACCGGCTGGCCGAGAACCGGCCGCAGGGCACCGCGAACGTGCGGGTGCACACGCCCACCGTCGAGGAGAACGGCTGGACGTGCAGCCACTCCGTCGTCGAGGTGGTCACCGACGACATGCCGTTCCTGGTCGACTCCGTCACCAACGAGCTGACCCGGCAGGGGCGGGGCATCCACCTGGTCATCCACCCGCAGGTCATGGTGCGGCGCGATGTGACCGGCAAGCTGATCGAGGTGCTGAGCGTCCCGCCGGCCGCCGGGAAGCTCCCGCACGACGGGCACGTCGAGTCCTGGATCCACGTCGAGATCGACCGTGAGACGGACCGTGCCGACCTCAAGCAGATCACCGCCGATCTGCTGCGCGTCCTGTCCGACGTCCGGGAGGCCGTCGAGGACTGGGAGAAGATGCGGGAGACGGCGCTGCGCGTCGCCGACGGGCTCCCCGAGGAGCATGTGCCCGGCGATCTGGCGCGGCCCGAGGTCGACGAGGCCCGCGAGCTGCTGCGCTGGCTGGCCGCCGACCACTTCACCTTCCTCGGCTACCGGGAGTACCAGCTGCGGGGGGACGACTCGCTGGCCGCCGTCCCCGGGACCGGGCTCGGCATCCTGCGCTCCGACCCGCATCACGCCGACGGTGACGACCACCCCGTCAGCCCGTCCTTCGAGCGGCTGCCGGCCGACGCCCGGGCCAAGGCGCGGGAGCACAAGCTGCTGGTGCTGACCAAGGCGAACAGCCGGGCCACCGTGCACCGGCCCTCCTACCTCGACTACGTCGGCGTGAAGAAGTTCGACGAGGCGGGCAACGTCATCGGCGAGCGGCGTTTCCTCGGCCTGTTCTCGTCCGCCGCCTACACCGAGTCGGTGGCGCGGGTGCCGGTCGTGCGGCGCAAGGTCGCGGCGGTGCTGGAGGGCGCCGGGTTCTCGCCCAACAGCCACGACGGACGCGACCTGCTTCAGATCATGGAGACCTACCCGCGCGACGAGATCTTCCAGACGCCGGTGGACGAGCTGAGGTCCATCGTCACCAGCGTCCTCTACCTGCAGGAGCGGCGGCGGCTGCGGCTGTACCTGCGGCAGGACGAGTACGGGCGCTACTACTCGGCGCTGGTCTACCTGCCCCGTGACCGGTACACGACGGGCGTGCGGCTGCGGATCATCGACATCCTCAAGGAGGAGCTGGGCGGGACGAGCGTCGACTTCACCGCCTGGAACACCGAGTCGATCCTGTCCCGGCTGCACTTCGTGGTCCGCGTCCCGCAGGGCACGGAGCTGCCGGAGCTGTCGGACGCCGACAAGGAGCGCATCGAGGCGCGGCTGGTCGAGGCGGCGCGCTCCTGGGCCGACGCGTTCCAGGAGGCGCTCAACGCCGAACTCGGCGAGGAGAAGGCCGCGGAGCTGCTGCGGCGCTACAGTCACGCCTTCCCCGAGGGGTACAAGGCCGACCACACGCCGCGTGCCGCGGTCGCCGACCTCGTCCACCTGGAGCGGCTGACGGAGGAGCGGAACTTCTCGCTGAGCCTGTACGAGCCGGTGGGCGCCGCGCCCGGCGAGCGCCGCTTCAAGATCTACCGCAAGGGTGACGCGATCTCGCTGTCGGCGGTGCTGCCGGTGCTGAGCCGGCTCGGCGTCGAGGTGATCGACGAGCGGCCGTACGAACTGCGCTGCGCGGACCGCACGCACGCCTGGATCTACGACTTCGGTCTGCGCATCCCCAAGGCGCTGGCCGGTCCCGGCGGCGACTTCCTCGGCGACGACGGGCGCGAGCGGTTCCAGGAGGCGTTCTCGGCGACCTGGACGGGCCAGGCGGAGAACGACGGGTTCAACGCGCTGGTGCTGGGCGCGGGGCTGAGCTGGCGGCAGGCGGTGGTGCTGCGCGCGTACGCCAAGTACCTGCGGCAGGCCGGGTCGACGTTCAGCCAGGACTACATGGAGGACACCCTCCGCACCAACGTGCACACCACCCGGCTGCTGGTGTCGCTGTTCGAGGCGCGGATGTCGCCCGACCGGCAGCGCGCCGGGCTCGAGATCGTCGACGCCCTGCTCGAGGAGCTCGACGCGGCGCTCGACCAGGTGGCCTCGCTGGACGAGGACCGCATCCTGCGTTCCTTCCTGACCGTCATCAAGGCGACCCTGCGCACCAACTTCTTCCAGAAGCGCGCGGACGGCCGGCCGCACGACTACGTGTCGATGAAGTTCGACCCGCAGGCCATCCCGGATCTGCCGGCGCCGCGGCCCGCGTTCGAGATCTGGGTGTACTCGCCGCAGGTGGAGGGCGTGCACCTGCGGTTCGGGAAGGTCGCGCGCGGCGGTCTGCGCTGGTCCGACCGGCGTGAGGACTTCCGTACCGAGGTGCTCGGGCTGGTGAAGGCGCAGATGGTGAAGAACACCGTCATCGTGCCGGTGGGCGCCAAGGGCGGGTTCGTCGCCAAGCAGCTGCCCGACCCGGCGGCAGACCGTGACGCGTGGCTCGCCGAGGGCATCTCCAGCTACAGGACGTTCATCTCGGCGCTGCTCGACATCACCGACAACATGGTCGGCGGGGAGGTCGTGCCGCCGGCCGACGTCGTGCGGCACGACGAGGACGACACGTATCTGGTGGTGGCCGCCGACAAGGGCACGGCGACGTTCTCCGACATCGCCAACCAGGTCGCCGAGTCGTACGACTTCTGGCTCGGGGACGCCTTCGCCTCCGGCGGCTCGGCCGGCTACGACCACAAGGGCATGGGCATCACGGCCCGCGGCGCCTGGGAGTCCGTGAAGCGGCACTTCCGGGAGCTGGGCGTGGACACGCAGACCGAGGACTTCACGGTCGTCGGCATCGGTGACATGTCCGGTGACGTGTTCGGCAACGGCATGCTGCTCAGCGAGCACATCCGGCTGGTCGCCGCCTTCGACCACCGGCACATCTTCATCGACCCGAAGCCGGAGGCGGCGACCTCGTACGCCGAGCGCCGCCGGCTGTTCGAACTGCCGCGTTCCAGCTGGGCCGACTACAACGCCGAACTGCTCTCCGCGGGCGGCGGGATCTTCCCCCGTACGGCCAAGGCGATCCCGGTCAACTCCCACATCCGGGAGGCCCTCGGCATCGACGCGGGCGTCGCCAAGCTGACCCCGGCCGACCTGATGAAGGCGATCCTGCGGGCGCCGGTGGACCTGCTGTGGAACGGCGGCATCGGCACGTACGTGAAGTCCGCCGCGGAGTCGAACGCGGACGTCGGCGACAAGGCCAACGACCCGATCCGGGTGGACGGCGCCGATCTGCGCGTCAAGGTCGTCGGCGAGGGCGGCAACCTGGGTCTGACCCAGCTGGGCCGGATCGAGTTCGCGCTGCACGGCGGACGCATCAACACGGACGCCATCGACAACAGCGCCGGCGTGGACACCTCCGACCACGAGGTGAACATCAAGATCCTGCTCAACGGCCTGGTCGGCGAGGGCGACATGACCGTCAAGCAGCGCAACAAGCTGCTCGCGGAGATGACCGACGAGGTCGGCGCGCTCGTCCTGCGCAACAACTACGCGCAGAACACGGCGATCGCCAACGCCCTCGCGCAGTCCAAGGACATGCTCCACGCCCAGCAGCGCTTCATGCGGCACCTGGTGCGGGAGGGGCATCTGGACCGGGCCCTGGAGTTCCTGCCCACCGACCGGCAGATCCGCGAGCGTCTCGGCGCCGGCCAGGGTCTGACCAGCCCGGAGACGGCCGTCCTGCTGGCGTACACCAAGATCACGGTGTCGGACGAGCTGTTGCACACCTCGCTGCCCGACGACCCGTATCTGCGGTCGCTGTTGCACGCGTACTTCCCGACGGCGTTGCGCGAGCGGTTCCCCGAGGGCGTCGACAGTCACCCGCTGCGCCGTGAGATCACCACGACCGTCCTGGTCAACGACACGGTCAACACGGGCGGTACGACGTATCTGCACCGGCTGCGCGAGGAGACGGGCGCTTCGCTGGAGGAGATCGTGCGGGCCCAGACCGTGGCCCGGGCGATCTTCAGCTCGGCGCCGGTGTGGGACGCGGTGGAGGAGCTCGACAACCGGGTCGAGGCCGAGGTGCAGACCCGGATCCGGCTGCACTCGCGGCGGCTCATCGAGCGCGGCACCCGCTGGCTGCTGAACAACCGGCCGCAGCCGCTGCAGCTCGCCGAGACGGTCGACTTCTTCGCCGAGCGCGTCGAGCAGGTGTGGTCGCAGCTGACGAAGCTGCTGCGGGGCGCGGACCTGGAGTGGTGGCAGCGCATCCACGACGAGCTGACCGCGTCCGGCGTCCCGGACGAGCTGGCGACGCGGGTGGCCGGGTTCTCCTCGGCGTTCCCGGCGCTGGACATCGTGTCGGTGGCCGACCGCATGGGCAAGGACCCGCTGGACGTCGCCGAGGTGTACTACGACCTCGCCGACCGTCTGCAGATCAGCCGGCTGATGGACCGGATCATCGAGCTGCCGCGCGCCGATCGCTGGCAGTCGATGGCCCGCGCCTCGATCCGCGAGGACCTGTACGCGGCGCACGCGGCGCTGACCGCGGACGTCCTGGCGGTCGGCAACGGCACGTCGACGCCCGCGCAGCGGTTCACGGCGTGGGAGGAGAAGAACGCGGCGATCCTGGGCCGGGCGCGCACCACGCTGGAGGAGATCCAGAGTTCGGAGACGTTCGACCTGGCCAACCTGTCGGTGGCCATGCGGACGATGCGCACCTTGCTGCGGACGCATTCGTAGCCGGTGAGCGGCACGCCGTAGGCGGTGAGCGGCAGCCGTGGGCATGCGCGAAGGGCGCCCCCGAGTCGATCGGGGGCGCCCTTCCCGTGGGTGCTCGGGGGCGGTTACTTCGCCGCGGGCTTCTTCTTGCCGTCCCCGGTGAAGGCCTCGTACGCCTTGATGACGTCCTCCGCGGGGCCGTCCATGCGCAGTTCGCCGCGCTCCAGCCACAGGGCCCGTTCGCAGGTCTCCAGGATCGAGCTGTTGCTGTGGCTGACCAGGAACACCGTGCCGGCGTGCTCGCGCATCTGGCGGATGCGCTCCGCGGAGCGGCCGCGGAACTTGGCGTCGCCGGTGGACAGCGCCTCGTCGATGAGCAGGACGTCGTGGTCCTTGGCGGCGGCGATGGAGAACCGCAGCCGGGCGCCCATGCCGGAGGAGTACGTGCGCATCGGCAGGGAGATGAAGTCGCCCTTCTCGTTGATGCCGGAGAAGTCGACGATCTCCTGGTAGCGCGCCTTGATCTGTTCGCGCGTCATGCCCATGGCCAGGCCGCCGAGGTAGACGTTGCGCTCGCCGGTCAGGTCGCTCATCAGGGCCGCGTTGACGCCGAGGAGGGAGGGCTGGCCGTCGGTGTAGATCCGGCCGCGCTCCACCGGGAGCAGGCCGGCGATCGCCTTGAGCAGGGTGGACTTGCCGGAGCCGTTGGTGCCGATCAGGCCGATGGCCTCGCCCTTGTAGGCGACGAAGGAGACGCTCTTCACGGCGTGCACGGTGCGCACGCCGGCCGCCTTGTCGGCCTGCTTGCGGCGCACGATGCGGTTGAGGGCGGCCGTCGCGCTGCCCTTGCCGCCGACCGTGCCGTTGACCCGGTAGACGATGTCGACGCTGTCTGCGATGACCGTGGGGGTGCGCTCGTCGGCGACGGCCTCGGGGGCCCGCTCGTCGGCGGGGGCGCGGGTGTCGGTGCGGTTTGCGATGTCAGCCACGTCCGTACGTCTCCTCGGCCTTCCAGAAGTAGATGAACCCGCCGACGCCGGCGACCAGCGCCCAGCCGGTGGCGACCAGCCACACGTGCGGCGGCAGCTGACTCGCGTGGAAGGTGTCGATCAGCGCGAAGCGCATCAGGTCGATGTAGACGGCGGCGGGGTTGGCCCGCAGCAGCTCGGCGGCCCAGGAGGGCATGCCGTGGTGGGCCTTGACCAGGTTGTCGAGGCTCCACATCACGCCGGACATGTACATCCAGGTGCGCAGGACGAACGGCATGAGCTGCGCGATGTCCGGTGTCTTGGCGCCCAGCCTGGCCATGATCATGGAGACGCCGGCGTTGAAGACGAACTGGAGCGTCAGGGCCGGGATGACCAGGAACCAGGAGAAGGCCGGCGGGACGCCGACGCCGAGCAGGATGAACACCAGGGCGGCCATCGAGAACAGCAGCTGCTGCAGTTGCTGCAGGCAGAACGAGATCGGCAGCGCGGCCCGCGGGAAGTGCAGGGCGCGCACCAGGCCGATGTTGCCGGAGATGGCGCGGGTGCCGGTCATGATCGAGGTCTGGGTGAACGTCCAGACGAACACGCCGGTGACCAGGAACGGGATGAAGTCCGCCACGCCCCGCTTGGTGTTCAGCAGCACACCGAAGATGAAGTAGTAGACCGCCGCGTTCAGCAGGGGGGTCATCACCTGCCAGACCTGGCCCAGCTTGGCCTGGCTGTAGGTGGTGGTGAGCTTGGCGGTGGCGAACGCGGTGATGAAGTGGCGGCGTGCCCACAGCTGGCGGATGTACTCCGGCAGCGTGGGCCGGGCGCCACTGACCGTGAGGCCGTGTCGGGCCGCCAGGGCCGCGAGGTCGCCGTGGGGCGCGGCCTCCGTGCGGGGCGGTGTGTGGAGGACCTGACTCACATCCGCTGCTTTCACTCGGGGAGGGGGGCTCGGGCGGCGGCGCTCCCGTGGTCGTCCGATCGTTTCCTTACGCTTTTCTTCACGTTTTCTTACGTCGGGACGGGACCGTATCGTCGCAACGTGAGAGTAGGCCGATTGGACGTCGGAACGCAACCGTTTCGTCGTAACGCCCTATGCTGGGTCGCATGACGACGAACGCGACGAACGCCGACGGACCGGGGGCGCGCCCGCGCCGCCGGGCCCCCGCGGGCGCGGCCGTGCTCCGCGAGGATGTGACGGAAGCCATCCGGGCAGCCGTCTTCGAGGAGTTGGCGTCCGTCGGGTACGCCCGGATGTCCATCGAGGGCATCGCCCGCCGGGCCGGCGTGGGCAAGACCGCGGTCTACCGGCGCTGGCGTTCCAAGCTGCACCTGGTCCTCGACATCGTCTCGGTGATCGCCGTGCAGGGCCTGCCGGCCCCGGAGACGGGCAGCCTCGAGGGCGACCTGCGCATGCTGTACGAGGTGACCTCGCGGGCGCTGCGCCACCCGGTGGCCTCGCAGATCATCCCCGACCTGCAGGCCGAGGCGGCCCGCAATCCCGACATCGCCGAGGCCCTGCAGAAGGCGCTGAAGGAGGGCCAGGAGGGCGTCGCGCTGAAGATCGTGGCGGCGGCGGCGGGGCGCGGTGAGATCCGTGCCGGGCTGAACGAGGAGCTGGCGCTCGACCTGATCTCGGGCCCGCTCTACTGGCGTTCGGTGGTGATCCGCAGCCCGAAGCTGCCCAAGGGGTATCTGGGGTCGCTGGCCCGGGCGACCGCCGAGGCGATCAAGGCGCTGTGACGCCGGAAGGCGGCACGGCCCCCGGCCCCGAGGCCGGTAGGTCCGAGGCCGGGGGGTCCGAGCCGACCGGCCGGGCCCTCCGTGCGGGCCGACCCGCTGCGGGGCGTTCCGGACCGAGGGGCGTTCCGGGTCGGGGACTGTTCACAGGGCTGCCGGTGTCCGTCCGGCGGGGGCGACCCGGTGGGGGAGTGCCGCGTCGGGGAGGGGGCCGGAGCGCGGGCGGGGGAGTGGGCGGGTGGAGCGCCACAGGCGGGCGAAGGACAGGGCGGCGGCCGCGGTCAGCAGGCCGTTGCGGGTGAGCAGCAGCGCCGTGCCCGTCCAGGTGCAGCCGGTGACCTCCGCGTAGTGCAGGGGGTAGATCGCCGAGGTGACGGCGGCTGCGGCCAGCAGCAGCACGGCCGCCGGGCGTTGGACGGTGTGCCGTGACGTCAGGCAGACGGCGGCCAGGCCCAGCAGCCAGACCAGGTACTGCGGGCTGATCACCCGGCTCGTCACGGTGAGCAGCAGGACGGCGCTCAGCGCGGCGTCGTAGGGCGTGGCCTCGGTCCAGCGGCGGGCCCCGAACCGCCACAGCGACACCAGGGCGAACGCGAGGACGGTGAGCGCGAGACAGGCGTGCGCGAGGGTGGAGACGTACGGGCCGACGAACTCCATCGCGCCGTACCGGTAGCGGACCGTGCCCGGCCACCCGGCGTGCGAGGCGACGGAGAGCAGCGTGCCGCCGAGGGACTCGATCTGCACGCCCCGTCCGCCCTGTTGCAGCAGGAAGGCGAGCGGGTCGCGGAACGCCAGGGCGAGCAGCGCGAGCGTCGCGGCGGCCGTCGCCGCGGCCGCCCGCCACGCCGACCCGGTGTCCCGCCCCGGGGGGACGCCCAGCAGCGCCAGCGCAGGCCATGCCTTCACCAGCGCTCCCAGTGCCGCGAGCGCCCCGCACGCGCGCGCGGAGCGCTTCAGCGTCAGCAGGGAGAGCACGGCGAGGGCCGTCGCCTGCACGTCGTAGCGCACGAGCGGCACATGCAGCAGCAGCGGCAGTCCGCACGTCCACAGGTGGGCCCCGAGCGGGGATCGGCCGGGGCGGGCTCCGGCGCGGGCCAGCGCCAGCGCGGTCACCGCGTCGGCGGCCAGGACGAGGGCGACGAACCCCTGGAAGTACGTCAGGCCGGGCAGCAGCGCGGGCGACAGCAGGACCGGGCCCGCGCCGGGCGGGTACTGCCACAGCGGGTCGTGCGCCGGGAAGGCGCCGTGCGTGAGGACGCCGTACCAGTGGTGGTACAGCCCCCACACCTCCCGCGCGACCCGGTAGCCGCCCCAGGAGGGCTGGGCGCTGTGGGCCAGCAGCCACAGCGTCAGCGCCCGGGTGGCGAGCCAGCCGACGGCGACCGCCAGGAGGTGACGCTTCGTCGAGGTGTCCATCACGCCGGATGCTAATGGCGGTGAATATTGCTTTTGGGCTAATTTGCACTTCATGTGATGGTCAGTCCCCGTGATGGACGCACCCGCCGCGCAGAATCGGCCCGTGGTGAGTGCACGCTCGCGGCCGACGCGCCGTACCGAGGCCCTGGCCGTCGCCGTCCCGGCGGCCGTCATGCTCGCGGTCGGTCTGTGGGGGCTCGACCGCGGCGGCATGTGGCGCGACGAGGCGGTCACCTTCCAGGTCGCGCGGCGGACCGTGCCGCAGATCTGGCGCTTGCTGCACGGGGTGGACGCGGTGCACGGCCTGTATTACCTCGTCATGCACGTCGTCCTCGCCGCCGCGCCCGGTGAGGTCGTCCTGCGGCTGCCGTCCGTGTGCGCGGCGGCCGCCGCCGCGGGCCTGGTCGCCGCGCTCGGGGTGCGGCTGGCCAGGCCCCGGGTCGGCCTGTGGGCGGGCCTGCTGTACGCGGTGACCCCGCTCGTCGGTCACTATGCGCAGGAGGGCCGCTCGTACGCGCTGGTCGCGGCGGGCGCGGCCGGGGCGACGCTGCTGCTGGCGCGGGCGCTGGACGGCGGGTCCGGGCGTACGCGGCCGGCGCCGGGCGGCGGGCCGTCGCGGGTGTGGTGGGCGTACGCAGGCGTCGTCGCCGTGACGTGCCTGCTGCACGAGCTGGCGGTGCTCGTGCTGTGCGCGCACGCGCTCACGCTGGCGCTGCTGCGGTCGCCGCGGGCGGTGTGGCGGCGCTGGGTGCGCGCGGCCGGCGCGGCGGTCGCCGTGCTGCTGCCGCTGGCGTTGGAGTCGCGGAGGCAGTCGCGTCAGGTGGAGTGGCTGCCGGCGCCGGACTGGGGGAGCGCCGAACGGCTGCTGCGCGGCTTCGCCGCAGGTCCGGAGGGCGCGGTGTTCTGGGGATGCGTGACTTTGATGGCGGTGGGGCTGCTGTCGGGGCGGACGGCGGCCGTCATGGCGCCGGTGATGCTGGCGCCGCCGGCGGTCCTGATGCTGTTCTCCCAGGTCATGCCGCTCTATCACGAGCGGTACGTGCTGTACGCCCTGGCGGGGGCGCCGCTGCTGATCGCCGCCGGGGCCGATCTGGCGGTCGGCCGGCTGGCCGCCCTCGCCGGACGCCCCTCGCGCTCGCGGGCCGTCACCGCGGCCGGCGTGCTGGCGGTGGCGTTCGTCTTCGTCCACCTGCTTCCGCTGCACCGGTACTACCGCACCCTGGCGCACCGCCCCGACAACCTCGCGGCGGTCTCCGCGCTGGCGGCCGGCGAGGTCCGCCCCGGCGACCCGGTGCTGTTCCTGCCGGCGCTCGGGCGGCGGGCGGCGCTCGCGTATCCGGAAGGGTTCCGCGGGGCGCGGGATCTGGCGCTGAAGGCGCCCGGAGCCCGGTCCGGCACGCTGTACGGCCGTGAGGTCGGCCCGCGCGAACTGCAGCGCAGGCTCGCCGCGGTGGACCGGCTGTGGGTGGTCGCCGAGCCGTGGGCGCTGCGCTCGCGGTGGTTCCCGGGCGACCCGACCGAGCGTCTGAAGCTGGTGGCCGTGGAGGAGCGGTTCACTCCGCGGTGGGAGGGCGAGCGGTCCGGCGTGACCCTGCGCCTGTACGTCCGCCGCGGGCCGGGCGCGGCGTCGGCGGCCGGCCCCCCGCCGTCGACGGGCGTCGCGGGATCCGGTGGCCGGCGGGCTTGTGGCGTCGGGCGCTCGGCGGCGTCCGGCGTCGGGTTCCGGCCACGCCCTAGCGGTCTCCCGGCGTCGCGTCCTGGGCCGTCGCCGTGTCCAGGGCGGCGGTGAGCACGTCCAGGCGGTCGCGCAGTTCGCCGATCTCGGTGAGGTCGAATCCGGTGGCGGTGACGATCCTGCGCGGCACCTCCACGGCCCGGTCGCGCAGCGCGGCGCCCTCCTCGGTCAGCCGCACCTCCACGGAGCGCTCGTCGCGGGCGCTGCGCTCACGGCGTACCAGACCGGCCGCCTCCAGGCGCTTGAGCAGCGGCGAGAGCGTGCCGGAGTCCAGGCGCAGGTGCTCGCCCAGCCGCTTGACGGGCAGCGTGCCCCGCTCCCAGAGGACCAGCATCACCAGGTACTGCGGGTAGGTGAGCCCGAGGTCCTTGAGGATGACGCGGTAGACGCCGTTGAAGGCACGCGACGCGGCGTGCAGGGAGAAGCAGATCTGGCTGTCCAGGCGGAGCCAGTTCTCCGTGGCGTCGTCGTGGCCGGCGGGCGGCAGTGGGGCGGTCATGTCTCCAGGGTAGCTCTTACGCGCCATTTGGTTGTGCCCAATTGAATTGTGTGCTCTACTTCTCGGCGTGAGGCGGCCGGACCGGGCCGCCGGATCGACGAGAGGGATGGAATCCATGGACGCGCTCTACACCGCTGTCGCCACCGCCACCCACGGCCGCGAGGGCCGCGCCGTCTCCTCCGACGGCAAGATCGACCTGGCGCTGGCCATGCCCGCGGAGCTGGGCGGCAACGGACAGGGCACCAACCCGGAGCAGCTGTTCGCCGCCGGTTACGCCGCCTGCTTCGGCAGCGCCCTCGGCCTCGTCGGCCGTCAGGCGAAGGTGGACGTCAGCGACGCCGCCGTGACCGCCGAGGTCGGCATAGGCAAGCAGGGCGAGGGCTTCGCGCTCAAGGTGACCCTGCGCGTCGAGCTGCCCGAGTCGGTGGACGAGGCGACCGGCCGCAAGCTCGTCGAGCAGGCCCACCAGGTCTGCCCCTACTCCAACGCCACCCGTGGCAACGTCCCGGTCGAGCTCGTCATCGAGTAGTCGCCAGGGGCCGCCGAGCCCCCGGAAGTCCCGTGGCCCCCGGACGGAGCGCTCCCGCTCCCTCAGGGGGCCGCTCGCGTGCGGCGGGCGCGTCCTGCAGGCGTGTGGCGGCGCGCTGGTCCGGCGGGTGTGTGCAGCGGGCGTGTGCGGCCGCGCTACCAGCGCCCCCCGGGCGTCGCCCCGACATACGGTCCGCAGCACGCGACGGCCAGCGGAACCGCCGCGGTGAGCGCCCACCGGCCCCACACGGCGGCCCGCCGCTCGCGCTCCCAGCCGGCGACGATCGCCGCCGCGCCGACCGCCGCCGCGGCGC
Organism: Streptomyces sp. NPDC001027; assembly: GCF_040299045.1. NCBI lineage: Bacteria > Bacillati > Actinomycetota > Actinomycetes > Kitasatosporales > Streptomycetaceae > Streptomyces > Streptomyces sp. NPDC001027. The sequence goes on along the minus strand of NZ_JBEPBI010000020.1, from coordinate 32,306 downwards.
ACGCGACCGGATCCACCAGCAGGATCAGCCCGTACAGGGCGCCCAGCCACGCGTACCCCCAGCAACTCCTGAGGCCGCTCGGGCCGAGATAGCGGACCCGGCAGCGCACCGCCCCCGCGCGCGCGGCCGTCGACGCCCAGACCCAGAAGGCGAGCCCCACGGCGAGCGTCGAGGGATGACCGAGGTCTCCGGCGGCCGCCGTCCAGCCGAGGTGACCGCGCCACACCAGAGCCATGGCGACCAGGCCCAGCGCCGCCGCCCAGGGCCGGCCCGTCAGCACGCGCGCGAAACGGCCGATGCCGGTCAGCAGCACCAGCAGGTGGAACGGACCCGCCGCCGCCGTGCGGCTCAGCGGATCGTGCCAGTACGCGAGGGACATCGCCGTCCAGAGCAGGACGCCGGCGAACCGGTAGCGCGTCAGGGGCCAGGGGGTGCGGACAGTGGGGCGCATGCCACGCGCCTTCCCTCTCACGGTGCGTTGTTCTCGGCGGCTAGGCCGCACGGAGGATGTCCCTGTCCGAGGCGGCGACGCGGCGCGTCCCCCGGCGGGCCGGTGTCAGCGCAGTTGCGGCCGGCGCGCCGAGCGGTCGACGGCCTTCGGGATCCGGACGACCCCGCCCGCCTCCCGGCCGACGCCGGCGCCGCCGTCACCGCCGCCTCCGCCCGTCGTCGCCTCCGGCGGCTCGCCCAGCAGGAACCGCCGGACGACGCGCTCCGCGGCCCGCCCGTCGTCGTACTCGCAGAAGCGCTCCCGGAAGGCCGCGCGCAGCCGGGCCGACTCCTCGTCCCGCCAGGCGCCGGAGGTGAACGCCTTCGCCAGCTCCTGGTCGGACCGGGTGACGTGCCCCGGCGGCTCGGCGGTGACGTCGAAGTAGGCGCCCCGGGTCGCCCGGAAGGCCGCCCAGTCGTCGGCGTGGATCACGATCGGCCGGTCCAGGAGCGCGTAGTCGAACATCAGCGCCGAGTAGTCGGTGATCAGGGCGTCGGCGGCGAGCAGGACGTCCTCGACGTGCGGCTCGTCCGTGACGTCCGTCAGCGCGCCGCGCCGGTGCAGGTCGCGCAGGACCAGCGCCCGTTCGTGATGCCGGGCCAGGCTCGGGTGCAGACGCACCAGCAGCCGGTGTCCGGGGCCGAGCGACGCGGCCAGCGCCTCCAGGTCGACCCGCAGGGCATACCGGCCCCTGCGGTAGTCCCGCAGCGTCGGCGCGTAGAGGACGACCGTCTCCGAGGCGTCGACGCCGAGCCGCCCGCGCAGCTCGGCGGCGCGCTCGGCCCCGCCGCTCACCAGGACGTCGTTGCGCGGGCTGCCACTGCGCAGCGACGCGAAGTGGCAGGGGTAGGCGCGCTGCCAGACCTCCTCGGAGTGCCGGTTCGCGACCAGGCTGACGTCCCACCGGTCGCTGCGCCGGAGCATGCCGCGCACGTTCGTGCCGTGCCGGGCGCCCGGACGGTCGAGGAGGTCCAGCGCCATGTGCTTCAGCGGCGTGCCCCGGTGAGTCTGCACATGCACCGAACCCGGCCGTTTCACCAGGTCTCCGGGCCAGTTGCAGTCGTTGAACCAGTGCGCGGCGCGCGCCATCACCCGGTAGTAGCGCCAGGACCCCGTCGTGACGCAGTCGACGCCCGGCGGCGCCTGGTCCAGCGCGTCGGGCTGCACCACCCACACGCCCCGCACCCCCGGCGCCAGTTCCGCGGCCCTGGCGTGGATCGCCCGCGGGTCGCCGTTCACGGCGCGGCTGTGTCCGGCGGAGTACACGGCGAGCCGCGGATCGAGCGGCCGCCGCAGCTGGAAGCGATACCAGGACCGCTTGACGCGCCGGGCGACCAGGGCGCGCAGCCGGCTCGCCGTGCGGGAGGCCGCCGTGCCGCCGCGCCGCCACAGACCGAGGCCGAGGTGGGCGCGGTGATGGAGGGCGAGCGCCAGCAGGCGGATCTCCGCGCGGCGGCTGTCCGGCGGCGGCGTGAACCCCGGCGGCACGTGCCGCCGGTAGAAGGCCCGGATGCGCCGGTGGAACTCCTTGCGGTCGGCGCGGAGCACCCGTTCGGGGCGGGCCACGGTGAACAGCATGTGGTCCAGGGCCCGTTCGAACAGCAGCGGCCGCGCCCAGTCGAGGCCAGGCCGTTCGGCGAGGAACGCGAACAGGCCCTCGTACTGCTCGAAGATGTCGAAGTGCTTGCGCCCGGGAGTGCGGGTGATCGCGCCCTGCCGTCGCTGCCGGTACTCGACGCCCACCCGGTCCAGACAGGCGATCCGCTCCGCGGTGACCATGGTCTGGTAGGTGACGGGCGCGTCCTCGTACAGTCCGGGCCGGTACTGGAAACCGTGTCCGAGGAAGAAGTCCCGGCGGTAGGCCTTGTTCCAGGCGACCAGGAACAGCCGCAGGTACTCGGGACAGCGGCGGACGTCGAACGTGTCGGCGCCGGCCTGCTCGAGGAGTCCCGCCGCGTCGCTGCGGCCCGCCCAGCCCCACCAGTGCGTGCGCACGTGGTCGAAGACCAGGATGTCGGGGTCGCGGGTCTCGTCGAGCCGGTCGGCGACGGCCCGCAGCAGGCCGGGGGTGTAGCGGTCGTCGCTGTCCAGGAACAGGACGTAGTCGCCGGTGGCGTGGGGCAGGCCCGCGTTGCGGGCGCGGCCCAGGCCCACGTTCTCCGGCAGGTGGACGGCCCGCACCCGCGGGTCGCGCGCCGCGTACTCGTCGAGGATCGCGCCGCAGCCGTCGGGCGAGCAGTCGTCGACGGCGATCACCTCGAGGTCGCCGAAGGACTGGCCGAGCACGGAGTCGAGGCATTCGCGCAGGAAGCCCTGCACCTTGAAGACGGGGACGATGACACTGAAGCGGGGCACGAAGGTCAGCTCCTCGAAGAGGTCGTCACGGCGGCGGGCGCGGGCGTGCGCCGGGCGAGCGGAACGGCGGGCTCGATGCGCTCGGCGGGCTCCCCGAGCAGCACCCGGCGCACGACGCGCTCGGCGGCGCGTCCGTCGTCGAACTCGCAGAAGCGTGCGCGGAACCGGGCGCGCAGCTCGTCCGCCTCCGCTCCGGCCCAGCGGCCGGAGCGGAACACCTCGGCCAGCTCCTGCGGGGTGCGGGCGACCGGCCCGGGCGGGGAGCCCGGGAAGTCGAAGGTGACGCCGCGCGTCTCGCGGTACACGTCCCAGTCGTCGGCGTACACGACGACCGGCCGGTCGAGGTTGGCGTAGTCGAAGACGATCGACGAGTAGTCGGTGACGAGGGCGTCCGCCGCGAGACAGACGTCCTCGGAGGAGCGGTGCGCCGTGACGTCGATGATCCGCCCGTCACGCGGACGGGCCCGGTCGTCGTCGTGGAAGTAGTGCGCGCGCAGCAGGATCACGAAGTCGTCGCCGAGGGCGTCGCAGAGCGCCCCGAGGTCGAGCCGGGAGTCGGAGCCGGCGTCGTGGTCGCGGTGGGTGGGCGCGTACAGGATCGCGATGCGGCCCTCCGGGACGCCGAGCCGCCCGCGCACGCGGCGCACGTCGTCCGCCGACGCGGTGTAGTAGACGTCGTTGCGCGGATAGCCGTACTCGAGCATCTCGTACGAGGACGGGAAGGACCGCTCCCACACCTCGGTGGACAGCCGGTTCGAGCTCAGGTTGAAGTCCCAGCGGTCGACCCGGCCGAGGAGCCGCTCGAAGCTGCCGGTGGCGGCGGCGACCACCGGATGCTCGGCCTGCTCGACGCCCATCTTCTTCAGCGGCGTCCCGTGCTGCGTCGACAGGTGCACGCTGCCGGGGCGTTTGACGACGGCTCCCTCGAAGTTCGCGTTGTTGACGAGGTACTTGGCGCGGGCCAGCACCTGCCAGTAGCGGCGGCTGCCGATGACGGCGTGCTCGACGACGTCGGGCACGGTGTGCGCCTGGTCGGCCTCGACGAGGAACACCGAGCGGATGTGCGGGGCGAGTTCGGCGGCCTTGGCGTGGATCGCGGCCGGGTTGCAGGCGTAACCGCGGCCCCAGTACGCGCAGTACACGGCGAGATCGGGGTCGATGCGGCGGCGCAGCTGACGCCGGTAGTACAGGCGGGTGCGCAGCCCCCGCGCGCGCGGGACGCGACGGGCGGCCGACGTCGCCCTGCGGTTGGCCCCGCGCAGTGCGCGGAACGCCGTGTACGCCCCGGCCGCCAGCAGCCGGTGCTGCACCCCGAGGCTCCCGGCCGGCCTGCGGTGACCGGCCGGCCGGTGACGCCGGTACAGCCGGCGCGCACGGCGGAAGAAGGACCGGCGGCTGCGCCCCGGCAGTCGCGCCGGGTGCGCGGCGGTCTTCAGGACGGCCGCGAAGAGCTGGTCGAACAGCGCACCCGACCGGTCCTCGGACAGCCCGTGCTCCTCCGCCCGGGTCAGCACGAGAGCGGCCTGGTCCAGGAGGTCCTGATGGTGCCCGCCCGGCAGGTTCAGCGGGTCGCCCTGCCGCCGCAGCAGACGCCGGACGACGACGGAACGCGTCACGGCGACCCGGCCCGCGTGCACGGTGGCCAGACCGCCGAAGCCGACGTCCGTGAAGCTGCCCTCGGGGAAGACGAGCCGGTGCTCGTCGAGGAAGGAGCGCCGGTAGAGCGTGCCCCACACCGGGAGCCGCAGCCCCGTGAGCCGGGGGGCCTCGTCGGGTGCGAAGGCGCCGGCCGGGGTCCTCGCGGGGAGCGCGGCCGACGGAGCGTCCTGGCCGCCGTCCCACCAGTGGACGCGCGTGTGCTCGGCGTACAGGACGTCCACGTCGCCGGTCTCGGCGAGCCGGGCGTCCAGCGCGGCCAGCGCGCCCGGGGCGAGGGTGTCGTCGCCGTCGAGGAACAGCACGTACGCACCGGTCGCCGCCCGCCTCCCGGCGTTGCGGACGCCGGCGAGACCCGACGCGGGCGGCGCCTGCACGGGGACCACCCGGGAGTCGCGCGCCGCGTACCGGGCGGCGATGCCCGCGGCTGCGGCGTCGGGCGCGTCGGCGACCGGGATCAGCTCGAGATCGCCGAAGGACTGGGCGAGCACGGAGTCCAGCGCCAGGGACAGCCGGCCCTCCCCCAGCCGCGTATCCACTCGACCGGGGGGACCGCCGTCCCCGTAGGACGGGACGATGATGCTGAAGCGGGGCATGCTGCTCTTTCTCCGTCTGTTCGGTGAGGTGCCTGGTGCTCAGGCCGTGCGGACCCGGCCGGGGCGCCCGGTAGGGCGCCAGGTGGGGGGCCGGGTCGGGGTCGGCCGCGTCGAGCCGGTGGACATGGCGGGACTCCCGATGGGCGAACGGCGTTCAGCGGCGTTCGGTGACGGCCGGCGGACCGGAGGGATGCGGCACGGTGGTGAGCGGCGCACGCCCCGACGCGGGCAGCGCCTCCGACTGCGCCGCGGACGGCGCCGGACGGCGCGCGGCGAGCGGCACGGCCGGCGCCACGGCCGTCTCGCCCAGCACCACCCGCCGTACGACGCGCTCGGCGGCGCGCCCGTCGTCGTGCGGGCAGAACCGCTCACGGAACGCGGCCCGCAGCTGCGCCGAGCGGGAGCCGCGCCAGTGCCCGGTGGTGAAGATGTCGATCAGCTCGTCCTCGCTGCGCGCGACCGCGCCCGGCGGGAAGGACCGCAGGTCGAAGTAGGTGCCGCGGGCCGCCTCGTACGCCTCCCAGTCGTCGGCGTGGATCACGATCGGCCGGTCCAGGTTGGCGTAGTCGAACATGAGGGACGAGTAGTCGGTGAGCAGGGCGTCCGAGGCCAGGCAGAGCGACTCCACGCTCGGGTGGTCGCTGACGTCGATGACGCCGGGCGTGCCGCGCTCGAGCGGGCTCTCCTGCCAGTAGTGGGCGCGGGCCAGGACGACGAAGCGCGGCCCCAGCCGGCGCATGACGCGCTCCAGGTCGAGGTGGCAGCGCTGGACGCGGCGGTAGTCGCGGTGGGTGGGCGCGTACAGCACGGCGACCTTGCCGCGGGGGATGCCGAGGGACTCGCGCAGCCGGGCCACGTCCGCGCCGGTCGCCCGCAGCAGGACGTCGTTGCGGGGATAGCCGTACTCGAGGGTCTCGTAGCGGCCCGGGTAGACCCGCTCCCAGGTGAGGGTGGTGTGGCGGTTCGCCGACAGCACGTAGTCCCACTTGTCGACGCCCCGCAGGAGCTCCGCGAAGTCCATGTCGCGGGCGGCCGCCGGACGCTCCTGGAGGTCGAGGCCCATGTGCTTGAGGGGGGTGCCGTGCTGGGTCTGCACGAAGACCTGGCCGGGACGCTTGACCAGCCGCCGGTCGAAGTTGACGTTGTTGACGAGGTACTTGGAGCGGGCCAGCGCCGTCCAGTAGGCGGCCGTGCCGGGGCGCACCTGACGCGGACCCGGCGGGACGGCCTCCCGGTGCTCGGGGCGGGCCACCCACGCGGTGCGCACCTGCGGTGCGAAGGCGCGGAACGCGGCCTCCAGCGCGCCCGGGTTGCAGCTGTGTCCGCGGCCCCAGTAGGCGGCGAACACGGCCCGGTCGGCGCGCAGCGGCAGCCGCAGCTGCACCCGGTAGTGGGCCTGCAGAACGGCCGCCTTGAGGGCGCGGGCGAGCTTCGACACGGCCTTGTGGGTGCGCCGGCGCACGGTCATGGACGCCTGGAGCGCCCGGTAGACGCGGTGCACGCCGAAGTGGACCAGGGTGTGCCGCAGCCGCGAGCGCAGCGGGACCGAGGCGCCCGGGGTGCGGTAACGGCGATAGTGGGCGCGGGCCTTGCGCAGGAACTCGGCGCGCGAGCCGCGCGGCAGGCGCTCGCGCTTGGTGAACACCGTGGAGAGGTGGTCGACCATGCGGCGGAACAGCACCGGCCGCCACTGGGCGAGTTCGGGGCGCTGCTCGAGGAACGCGAAGACCCGGTCGTACTGCTCGAAGACGTCGAAGTGGCCGCGGCTCGTGGTGGACAGGATGTTGCCCCGGCGGCGCTGGCGGTAGTGCACGCACACCCGGTCCAGCGTCGCGATCGACTTCGCCGACAGCAGCGCCGGATACGTCCACGGGGTGTCCTCGTAGTAGCCGGGCGGGAAGACCAGGCCCACGCTCTCGACGAACTCCCGCCGGTAGGCCTTGTTCCAGGCCACCATCAGCACCCGCAGCAGCCCGGGGCGGTCCGCCAGCCGGAACGGAGCCGGGCCCTCCTCGCCGAGCTGCCCGGCGAACTTGTTGCGGACCGACTCACCCGTCCAGTACGTGCTCGCGTAGTCGTAGACCAGGACGTCCGGATCGCCCGTCTCCCGCAGCCGGTCGGCGATCGCGTGCAGCGCGCCCGGGGTGAGCGTGTCGTCGGAGTCGAGGAACACCAGGTAGTCGCCGGTCGCCCGCTCCAGGCCCGCGTTGCGGGCGCGCCCCAGACCGACGTTCTCCGGCAGGTGCACGGCGCGCACCCGCGTGTCCCGGGCCGCGAACTCGTCGATGATCTCGCCGCAGGCGTCCGGCGAGCAGTCGTCGACGGCGATCACCTCGAGGTCGGCGCAGGACTGGGACAGCACCGACTCGAGGCACTCGTGCAGGTACGCCTGAACCTTGTACGCGGGAACGATGACACTGAACCTGGGCAAGGGACATCCATGGGTCGGCGCGGGCGGTAGACAGGGCCTTGCCCGGAAACGGCCGATGGAGTGACGCGGTTACGGTTTCTGTGGCATACGGGGGAATTCGGGGTGAACGAAGCAGGGCGGACGGGTGACACTGTCCGCCCTGCCGTGCGCGGCTACTTGACCGCGCCCGCCATCACCCCCGACACGAACTGCCGCTGGAACGCGAAGAAGACGGCCAGCGGGATCACCATCGAGATGAACGCGCCGGGCGCCAGCACGTCGATGTTGTTGCCGAACTGCCGTACCTGGGTCTGCAGGGCGACCGTGATGGGCTGGCTGCCGGCGTCGCTGAACACCAGCGCGACCAGCATGTCGTTCCACACCCACAGGAACTGGAAGATGGCCAGCGACGCGATCGCCGGACCGCCGAGCGGCATCACGACCCGGGCGAACAGCCGCAGTTCGCCCGCCCCGTCGAGACGGGCCGCCTCCAGCAGCTCGCGCGGGATCTCCGCGAAGAAGTTCCGCAGCAGGAACACCGCGAAGGGCAGCCCGAACCCGACGTGGAACAGCACCACGCCCATGATCGACCCGAACAGGCCGATCTTGCCGAACAGTTCGGCGATCGGGATCAGCGCCACCTGCACCGGCACCACCAGCAGCCCCACGACGGCGAGGAACCACCAGTCGCGGCCGGGGAACTCCATCCACGCGAACGCGTATCCCGCGAGCGAGCCGATGACGACGACCAGGACCGTCGCCGGCACCGTGATCAGCACGGTGTTGACGAGCGAGTCGGTGATGTCGCCGTTCTCCAGCAGCTTCTGATAGCTGTCGAACGTCAGCTGGGACGGCTTGGCGAACACCTCCCACCAGCCGCTGGCGCTCATGTCCTCGGGGGGCCGCAGCGAGGAGATCAGCAGCCCCACCGTCGGCACCAGCCAGAACAGGCCGACGACGATCAGGAAGGCGCGGACCAGCCCGCCGTTGAGCTTGTCCATGACCCAGGCGAGTCGCTTCGTCACCGCCGCACCTCCCGTCGCAGCCGCCGCACGTTGAACCACATCACCGGAATCACCAGGAGCAGCAGGAACACCGCGATCGCGCTGGCGACGCCCGGCTGGTCCTCGGAGAAGCCCTTGCGGTACAGCTCCAGGGCGAGCACGTTCGCGTCGTCCTGCGAGGAGCCCGGGGCGATGATGAACACCAGGTCGAACACCTTCAGCACGTTGATCATCAGAGTGACGGCGACGACCGCGAGGACCGGCGCGAGAAGCGGGACGGTGACCCTGCGGAACACCTGCCACTCGTTGGCGCCGTCCACGCGTGCCGCTTCCAGCAGCTCGCGCGGCACCCCGGCCAGCCCGGCCGCGATCAGCACCATCGCGAAGCCCGCCCACATCCAGATGTACGAGCCGATGATCGCCGGCGTGACCAGCGAGGGGCCCAGCCAGTCCAGGCCGTTGTACGCCTCCGTGAAGTTGCTCGCGGGGAGCCGCAGCAGGGCGCCGTCGGCCGCGGCCGGAAGCGTGAAGGTGCCGTCGGCGGCCGCTTTCGTCGACGCGACGACCTTGCCGTCCTTCACCGCCTCGATCCGCATCCCGGTGTAGCCCAGCTCGGAGGGGTCGGGGACGCCGAGCCTGCCGACGCCCTTGCCGCGGGTGAAGTCCTGCCAGGCGGTGCCGGTGACCTTCCCCGGCTCGGGCCGCGCCGCCACGGCCCCCTTCGCCCCGCCCGGCATCTGGTCGGGCGCGACGCCGACCAGGGGAAGCGAGACCGGGTCTCCGGCGCGCACCGCCGACCGGGTGACGAAGCCGCCGCCCTTCTCGGACCGCAGCGGCGAGTCGCGGCCCGGGTGCGCCTTCGGGAACGCCGACGCCTCGGCGAACGTGTCGTGCACGCCCACCCACACCGCGTTGGCGACGCCCTTGTCCGGGTCCTGGTCGTAGACCAGCCGGAAGATGATGCCGGCGGCGAGCATCGAGATCGCCATCGGCATGAAGACGACCAGCTTGAACGCGGTGCCCCAGCGCACCCGTTCGGTCAGCACCGCGAAGATCAGACCGAGCGCGGTCGCCACCGTCGGCGCGAACACCACCCAGATCACGTTGTTCTTCAGCGCGGTGCGGATGCCGTCGTCCGTGAAGAGGGCCCGGTAGTTGTCGGCTCCGGCGAAGCCGTCGCCGGACTGGTCGTAGAAGCTGCGCACGACCGAGTACCCGATGGGGTAGACCACGAGCGCGCCGAGCAGCACGAGGGCGGGCAGCAGGAACAGCGCCGCCACCGTCCTGCGGGTGCCGGTCACGCTCCTGCGCGTGCGGGGAGGGGCGGGGGCTCCGGGAGCCCCCGCCGTCGCGGGCGTCGTCACGCCGCGTCAGTTCCCGTACGCCGCGGCCGCGCCCGACTCCAGCGTCGCCTGGGTGCCGGCCACGTTCGTCGGGTTCTTCAGGAAGTCCTGCAGCGCCTTCCACTCGCCCTTGCCGGGCGTGCCGCCGAAGGCCTGCGGGGCCTGGTCGGACATGTCGAAGCGGAAGTCGTCGCCGGCCGCGATCAGCGCCTTGGCCATCCTCTGCTGCACCGGGTTCGGGTACGCCGACTCCGGCACGTTCTTGTTGGGCGAGAGGTAGCCGCCCAGCTTCGCCTGGATGGTCGCCGCTTCCGGCGAGGCCAGGAAGGTGGCCAGCGCCTGGGCCGCCTCGGAGTCCTTCAGGATGACCGCCGCGTCGCCGCCGGAGACCACCGGCGAGCTGCCGCCGACCGCCGGGAACGGGAACACCTTCGCGCCCGTGCCGACCTTCGCACCGGCCTGCACGATGTTGACCTGCGCGAAGTCGCCCTCGTAGACCATGGCCGCCTTGGGCTGGTCACCGCCGGAGAACGTCTGCGTCACCGACGTCGGGAAGTCGGTCTGCAGCGCCCCGGCCGCGCCGCCGGCGATGTAGTCCTTCTTGCCCCAGACCTGCGCCAGCGTCGTCAGCGCGGCCTTCACCGACGGGTCGGTCCACTTGATCTCGTGCTTGGCCAGCTGGTCGTACTTCTCCGGGCCCGCCTGCGAGAGGTAGACGTTCTCGAACCAGTCGGTCAGGGTCCAGCCGTCCGCGCCGCCCACCGAGAACGGCGTGACGCCGGAGTCGTAGACCGTCTGCGCGGTGCTGAGCAACTCGTCCCACGTCTTCGGTTCGGACGCTCCCGCGTTCTCGAAGACCTTGGCGTTGTACCAGATCAGCGACTTGTTGGCGGCCTTGTAGTAGACGCCGTACTGCTTGCCGCCGATCTTGCCGATGTCCTGCCAGCCCTGCGAGTAGTTCTTCTGCAGCTCCTTCAGGGCCGTCGCGCCCAGCGGCTTCGCCCACCCCTTGTCCACGGCCTGCTTGATGGCGCCCGGCTGCGGGAGCATCGCGACGTCCGGCGGCTGCCCGCCGGCGACCTTGGAGCCGAGGAAGTTGATGATCGGGTCCTGGGCGGGCACGAAGGTGACCTTGGCGCCCGTGCGCTTCTCGAACTGCGCGAGGACCTTCTTGAAGTTGGCCTGCTCGGCGCCGGTCCAGACGGCGGCCACCTCCAGGCTCTTGCCGTCCAGCTTGGGAAGGGTGACGGAGGCGCCGGTCTCCTCGGCCGTCGTGCCGCCGTCGCTGCTCTTGTCGTCGTCGCTTCCGCAGGCGCCGAGCGAGAGCGCCAGGGCCCCCGCCAGGAGCGTGGCCGCCGCCCTCACGGTCCTGCGTGTCCGGATGGTGTTGCTCGTACTGCGCATCACTGCCCCGTTCTTCGTTCGTCGTCGAACGTTGAGCGCTGTCCCGTGGCAACTGGTCTACGCCGGGTGCTGGGGGTCGGCAAGAGCGCCCACGCTGTCAAGCGGGGGATCGTGACCGCGTCGTGATCGTGAGCGCCGCCCGCGGGGCGGCGCGCCTCGGCGGCCGGGCCTCACACCCCCGACGGGCTGGACCGGGCGGTGTGCCGGCCGGCCGCCCTCTCCAGGGCGCTCGCCAGGAGGGCCAGGTCGGTGGGGCCGTTGCCCAGTTCCCGCACGGGTCTGCGGGTGGGCGGATCGCCCATGCGGCGCCAGTCCACGGGGACCACGGTGGGGCGCTGGGTCGCCGTGCGGGGGATGCGGCCCGTGACACGGCCGCCCTGGAAGGGCGTCGGACGGCCGTCCGCGCCGTGGAGGCGGCCACGGCCCGGCGCCGGTTCGTCCGGTCCGGAGCCCGGCGCGTCGAGGGTGATGCGCACGGTGGCGCGGCGGGCCGGCTCGGACTCCGCGGTACGGCCGCCGGGCCCGGTCGCGGCCACCAGATGGACGCCGAGGCGCTCGCCCTCGCGGGCCACCGCCTCCAGCGCCCGCATCACCGAGCCGGCGGCGGGCCGGCCCGGGGAACCCAGGGCGGGGGAGACGAGCGCGTCCAGGTCGTCGACGACGACCACCAGACGGGGCAGCGGGGGCGGCGTCTCGGCCCGCTGCCGGGCCGCCGCCCCGGGCCGCAGCCGGAGCGTCGCGCTGGACGGGCTGTCCAGATCGGCGGCGCCCGCGCCCGCCCCGACGCCCGCGCCCGCCCCGGCCGGGGGCGCTCCCGGGGTGCGCTGCGGGACGACACGGCCGGAGACCGCGCGGTGCATGTGCCACTGCGCGAAGTCGGAGCGGTCCAGCAGCTCGGCCCGCCGCTTCAGCTCGGCGCTCAGCGACTGCGCGAACTCCCGCATGTGGACCGGGTCGTTGGCGGTGAGATGGGCGCTGACGTGCGGGACGTCCGTGCACACCCGCAGGCCGTCGCCGGCGCCGCCCTGGCCCACGGTGTCGCGGCCGTCCAGCAGGATCACGCCGAGCCGCTCGGGCCGTTCGGCGGCGGCCAGCGAGGCGACGAACGCCCGGAGCAGCTCGGTGCGCCCGCTGCCGCCCGGCCCCTCGATCAGCACGTGCGGGCCCTCGGCCACGAGGTCGACGCCGACCGGGCCGCGCGGGCCCGCGCCGAGCACGGCACGCACCCGTCCGCCCAGCGCGGCGGTGTCGTCGGCCGCGTCCGCCCAGCGGGCCATCAGGGACGCGGGCGTCGCCCGGGCGAGACCCAGCTCGTCCAGCAGCCGGGCCGACGGCGGCAGCGGCGCGGACACCCGCGGGTGCCCCTCGCCCGCCCCCGCGCCGTCCGGGCGCAACGGCGCGAGCGCCCGCGCGAAGCGCTCGGCCCAGGCGGCGGAGACCGCGTCCACCGCGCCGACCGTGCCCGGTCCCACCGGGCCGGGCCGCTCCGTCCGCGCTCCGGCCGGCGCGACCCGCAGCAGCCGCAGCGCCGTCGCCACGTCCCCGCTGAGCAGCGCGACCGCCCCGCACGCACGGAACGTGGGCGCCGCCGCGCAGGCCGCCTCGTAGGTGTCGGTCACCGGCGAGGAGGGCGAGGCGGCGGGCGTCTCCGCCAGGCACACCACGTGTATCCCGGCGCGCGGACCGGCCGCCGCCAGCCGTGCCACCGCCTGCCGCAGATCGGCGCCGCCGGGATCGCCGTCCACGACGACCACCGTGTACGGGCCGGGGAAGCCGCCGAAGGCAGGGTCGTCCGCCACCGCCCAGGAGGGGCGGCGGACCGTGTCCCGGGGCGGGGACGCCTGTCCGGGGACCGGCGGGGACGCCTGGCCGGGGACGACCGCCCGCGAACCGCCCGGTCCGCCCGCGCCGCCCGGTCCGGCCGCGTCGCCCGGTCCGCCCGCGCCGCCCGGTCCGGCCGCGTCGCCCGCCCGTCCCGCGCCGTCGGTTCCGCCCGCGTGGTCCGCGAGGCAGTCCTCCAGGCGGCGCAGGAGTTCGTCCGTGCGGGCCGCGGCCTGGTCGCGGTCGTAGGCGAGGAGCAGCCGGCAGTCCTGTCCGTGCCCGGGGCGCAGATGGGGCAGCCAGCCCAGCCAGGACCACTCGGCGGTGCGCTCCTCCTCGGAACGCCCCCGGTCCGTGCTGATCAGGACGATCTCCAGGGCGTCGGGGGAGTGCAGCGCGGCGAGCTGGGCCAGCACCGCGCGCGCCAGCCCGGACAGCCGCGGGCGCGGCCCGGCCAGGCCGAGCGCGCCGACCTCGCGCAGATCCGCCGTGACCGGCACCGCGGGCAGCAGACCCGAGCCGTCGGGCGCCGCCCGGTCGGCCGTGCCGAGCCGCACGGTGAGCGCCTCCGGGTGCCCCGGCCCGCGCTCCCACAGCCGGGGGCCGGGGCCCAGCGCCGTCAGCAGCAGCGCCGCCGGGTCGGGCCAGGTCTCGGGCGCGGCGGGCACGGCGGCCGAAGGCCGGTCCTCGGCCGCTGCCGTCTCCCCGTCGGGCGCGCCGGCGGCGGACTCGTCCTGGCCGCCGCCGCGGCCTCCGGCCAGCCGTCGCGCCCAGGCGGAGAGGCCTCCGCGGCGGCGCACGCCCGCCGGGACGTCGGTACCGCGCAGGGGGGTGCCCTTGCGGCCGGCGCCGGCGTGGTCGACCTCCCCGGGGTCGCCGGAGGCGTCGCCGAAGGAGGGGAACGAGGAGAAGGCGCCGTCGGCCGAGGCGGAGTCGTGCCGCGAGCCGGCGCCGGTGTCATCGGCGCCCGAGGTCGCGGGGTGGGCGGTGTGCGGTCCGCGGGCGCCCTCGTCGTGCGCGGCCGGGAACGCGCCGATGCCCGCGTGGCCGCCGTGGGTGGCGGCGGAACCCCCGCCCGCCGCGCGCGCGGAACCCTCGCCCGCGAACCGGCTCTCGATGCGCGGCGCCGCGCCCTGGCCCGGTACGACGGGGGACGCGCGGGGGATGTCCCGGGCGCCCCGCAGCCGTTCGCCGCGGGCGTCCCCCGAGGCGCTCCAGTCCGCGGCGCCGTACGCGTGGCCGGTCTCACCCGACGGTCCCGCCGGTTGCGTCGACTGCGTCGGCCCCACCGCTCCTGTGGCGCTCGGCGGACCCCCCACGCCCGCGGGAGCGCCGCCCGAAGGCCCGGTCATGGGGACGTCGCCCGAAGACCCGGCGGTGGATCCGGCCGCCGTGTCCCCGTCCCGGCAGGGCACCCGTACGTGCCCCTCGCCGTCCGGCGTCGTCGCCACCCGGGGGCCCGGGCCGCCGGGCGGGGCCAGCCGCAGGGCCGACTCGCCGACCCGCAACAGGGCGCCGGGGGCGAGGCGCACGGGACGGGTCTGCACGCGCGTGCCGTCCAGCGCGGTGCCGTTGGTGGAGCCGAGGTCGGCGACCGTGACCCGCCCGTCGGCCGAGAGCGTCACCGCGCAGTGCAGCCGGGAGACGTCCGGGTCGTCCAGCGGGATGTCGGCGTCGGCCGAACGGCCCACCCGGACCTGGCCGCCGTGCAGCAGGTGCACTCCGCCCGCGTCCGGCCCGGCCACCACGTGCAGGCGGGCCGGGGCCTCGTCGACCTCGGGATGCGGCTCGGGGTCGGCCGGCGCGCCCAGGGACAGCACCGCGCCGTCGATCAGCGGGGGCTCGCCGAGAGTGCACCGGCGGCCGTCGAGCCGCTCCACGCCCGCGTACAGCACGACCGCCGCGGCGGACGGCGACGAGGCGGAGCCCTCCCCGCTGACGGCGGCGGCCAGCGCGGACGCCACCTCGGCCAGGGCCGTGCCGGCGGGAGCGGTGACCAGTACGTCGCAGCTCGCGGCCCGGGCCCGGGCGTCGGCAGGCGGGCCGGGCGGGCCCTGCGGGTCTACGACGGTCAGCCGGATCTGCATCGCCGTCAGCGGTCCCTTCTGCACGGGCGCGGGCTTCCCCCCCACCCCACACGAGCACAGCGGCCAGTACTGCAGGCATCCTCGCACCTGTCACTGACAACGCGCCCACCAGCCGGGGACAAGTGATCTTGATTGGTCGGCTCTGCCCGTAAAAGTGCCGGACAAGTGGCCCGCCGACGATCAGTTGAGATCGGTCACGTCCGGCTCGGGCAACCAAGACGACCGGGCAAAACGTCTTTCCTTCGAAATGCGACGACCGCCCGGTGTCAGCACCGCGGCACTACAGTGGGTCGGAACACCGTCAGGACAGCCGAGCGGGACCGGGAAGCCCGGCGGATCGGCGGGACTGGCAGGACTGGCAAGCAAGCAGCAGGGAGCGCATGACGTGCGGCCGGTAGGCAGCAAGTACCTGCTCGAGGAGCCGCTCGGACGCGGCGCCACGGGCACCGTCTGGCGAGCCCGCCAGCGCGAGACCGCGGGCGCCGAGGCGGCCGTGGCCGGCCAGCCCGGGGAGACCGTCGCGATCAAGGTCCTCAAGGAGGAGCTCGCGAACGACCCCGACGTCGTGATGCGCTTCCTGCGGGAGCGGTCCGTGCTGCTGCGCCTGACCCACCCGAACATCGTCCGGGTCCGCGACCTGGTGGTCGAGGGCGACCTGCTGGCGCTGGTCATGGACCTCGTCGACGGTCCCGACCTGCACCGCTATCTGCGCGAGAACGGCCCCTTCACGCCGGTCGCCGCCGCCCTGCTGACCGCGCAGGTCGCCGACGCGCTCGCCGCCAGCCACGCCGACGGCGTCGTGCACCGCGACCTGAAGCCCGCCAACGTCCTGATGATGCAGAACGGCGGGCAGATGCACCCGCTGCTCACGGACTTCGGCATCGCGCGCCTCGCCGACTCCCCGGGCCTGACCCGGACCAGCGAATTCGTCGGCACGCCCGCGTACGTGGCCCCGGAGTCCGCCGAGGGCCGCCCGCAGACCTCCGCCGTCGACATTTACGGCGCCGGCATCCTGCTGTACGAGCTGGTCACCGGCCGTCCGCCGTTCTCCGGCGGCTCCGCCCTCGAGGTCCTGCACCAGCACCTGAACGCCGAGCCGCGCCGGCCCTCCACCGTCCCCGACCCGCTCTGGACGGTCATCGAGCGCTGCCTGCGCAAGAACCCCGACGACCGTCCGAGCGCCGAGAACCTCGCGCGCGGGCTGCGGATCGTCGCCGAGGGCATCGGCGTGCACGCCAACTCGATGCAGATCGCCGCGGCGGACGGCGTCGGCCATGTGCTCGCGCCCGACCCGGCGCCCGCAGCCGTGCCCGGCGGCGGCTACGACCCGAACGCCGCCACCAGCGTCCTGCCGCACACGGGCGGCCCGGCCGGCGCCGCCGACCCCACCGCCGTCCTGCCCCACACGGGCGGTCCGCACGGCGCGGCCGACCCGACGGCCGTCCTGCCGCCGGTGCCGCCGAACCAGTACGGCGGGCCGACGCCGCCGCCCGAGCAGCCGCACCCCTGGCAGACCCAGATGCAGGGCGCCCGCGACCGCAACGAGCAGACCCAGGTCCAGCAGTACCTCGACCCGGGCGAGGACCCGCTGCGCCGCCGCCCCCAGCGGCAGGTGTCCCGCCAGCCGCAGCAGCCGCCCCAGCCCTACCAGCAGCAGCGGCCGCCGCAGCGCCCCCAGCCGCAGGCCGGCTACGGGTACCCGGGGCAGCCGCAGCCGCAGCCGCAGCAGCAGTACGCGCCGGCCCAGCAGCCGCAGCAGCAGCCCCAGCGGTACGCGCCGGCGCCCACGCCCCAGCAGCAGCCGCGCCAGCGGCCGCAGGCCGAGCCCCGGCAGCCGCGCGAGCCCCGGCAGCGCGGCGCCAACCCGATGAAGATCCCCGGGCTGGGCTGCCTGAAGGGCTGCCTGTTCACGATCGTCATCCTGTTCGTGGCCGGCTGGCTGGTCTGGGAGCTGACCCCGCTGCAGGACTGGATCGGCACGGGGCAGAGCTACTGGAAGCTCATCAGCGGCTGGTTCCACGACATCACCGGATGGATCAGCGATCTGGGCTCGAGCTCCGGCGGCAGCGGCGCCGGCTGACCGTCCCGCAGGCTCCGAGCCGACCGCGAGTCCGACATGAGTCTGTGGACTTGTCGACATCCGGCGGGTGATTTCCGTCTCCGCGGTGAAGGTTGGCTCTCAGGACGCGTACTTTGATGGGCAACACGCGTCTGTAGGAGCAGCCTTGGCACGGAAGATCGGCAGCCGGTACACCGCCCACCAGATCCTGGGACGGGGCAGCGCCGGCACGGTGTGGCTGGGCGAGGGACCGGAGGGGCCCGTCGCCGTCAAGCTGCTGCGCGAGGACCTCGCCTCCGACGAGGAGCTCGTGGGGCGCTTCGTGCAGGAGCGCACCGCGCTGCTCGGCCTGGAGCACCCCCATGTGGTGTCCGTCCGCGATCTCGTGGTCGACGGCAACGACCTGGCGCTCGTCATGGACCTGGTCCGCGGCACCGACCTGCGCACCCGCCTCGAACGCGAACGGCGGCTCGCGCCGGAGGCCGCCGTGGCGATCGTGGCGGACGTCGCCGAAGGGCTGGCCGCCGCCCACGCGGCCGGGGTCGTGCACCGCGACGTCAAACCGGAGAACGTGCTCCTCGACATGCAGGGCCCGCTCGGCCCCGGCGGCTCCCACCGCGCGCTGCTGACCGACTTCGGCGTCGCTAAACTGATCGACACCCCCAAACGGACCCGCGCCACCAAGATCATCGGCACGCCCGACTACCTGGCTCCGGAGATCGTCGAGGGCCTGCCGCCACGCGCCTCCGTCGACATCTACGCGCTGGCCACGGTGCTCTACGAGCTGCTCGCGGGCTTCACCCCGTTCGGCGGCGGCCACCCGGGCGCGGTGCTGCGCCGGCATGTGACGGAGTCCGTCGCCCCGCTCCCCGGCATCCCGGACGAGTTGTGGCAGCTCATCGTGCAGTGCCTGGCGAAGGCGCCGGCGTCCCGGCTGCGGGCGTCCGAGCTGGCCGCCCGGCTGCGCGAGCAGCTGCCGTCGCTGGCCGGGATGCCGCCGCTGGACGTGGACGAGCCGGACGCCGAGCCGGAGGGCGGCGAGTCCGACGACGTGACGCCCGCCGCGTCCGCCGCGCCCGCCTCCGCGCGGCGGGAGCGACGGGGCTCGGTCCCGCTGGTGCCGGGCGCGAAGCCGGACTCCAACCGGGACACCCACACGTCGATGCGGGTGCCCGCGCCGGACGAGCTGGCGGGCGGGGCGCACGGCACCGCGCGGGTGCCGAGGGCCGCCGGGGCGCCGCGTCCCGGCTCGGCACGCAACCGTTCCGCCGCCCGCCGCCGACGCATCACGCTGAGCGTGGCGGCGGCCGCGCTGGTCGCGGCAGCCGGCATCGGCACCTGGGCGCTCACCTCGGGCGACGACGCAGGAGCCACCCCGCAGGACACGAAGAGCAGCTCTGCAACGGCGACGCCCTAGGGAAGTTCGCGAAGCGGTCCTTTGAACGCCGAAAGGCGGAGGCGAATTCACTGGATCTCCCCGGCGGCTGAATGGGGAGCGGATGGATGTGCCACACCGCCCGCGCTGGTCCGCTCAGGGCTGCTGCTCGCGTCTTTGCGTACGCCGGCCGACGCTCGGCCGGACGGGTGGGAACGGGCGCGTCGCGCTGACCTGGCGCGGCATCTTGCCAGACGGGTTACTCGCGTCCTTACTGCACCCACCAGCGGTGCAGGGCGCTCTGGTCACGGCGGGAGCGCTGCGCTTGGTGATGTCACCTTGACGGGAGGTAACTGAGAGGCCTTGGATGTGGGGACTTGAAGATCACGTGACTGTGGGGGCGTCTCAGTGCGAATTAAGCGGGGCGGCAGAGGCTCGACAGAATGTCATGCCCATGCCTTACTGGGGGGTTTCGGGGCGGTATCCGTCACTTGCGTTGCGCTACTGGCGGTTGGTGTCGCACCCGTTCAGCGGGCGTCCGCCTTTCCCCTTACGGGTACAGTGGGTGCTCCCAACGAGGCGCAGCAGGCGTTGGCGCAGGCGGAAAAGTCGGGTCGACAGGTCGAGGTGAAGGGCGAACGTTCCGAGCGGACAACCGTCTATGCGAATCCTGACGGCTTCAGCTTCACGTTGCAGGAGTCCGCAGTTCCCGTTCGTGTGGCAAAACCGGGAGGCGGTTGGAGGGCTCCGGATGCAACGCTGGTGAAACGTACCAACGGCGTGGTGGAACCCAAGGCATCCGCTGTGGGCATGGCCTTCTCAGGCGGAGGCGCGCAGAAGCCGCTCGCCCGGATCGAGGACGAGGGAAAGTCGCTGGAACTGCGGTGGCCCGGGACGCTTCCGGAGCCGCAGATTGAGGGGTCCAGCGCTCTGTACGTGGAGGTGTTGCCGGGTGTGGACCTGAAGGTGAACACGACGCCGGAGAGCTTCCAACCAGTGTTTGTGGTCAAGACGGCCGAGGCAGCGACGAGCGAGAAGTTGAGAAAGCTCACGTTCGGGCTCAAGACGGTGGGCTTGGAAGTGCGCGAAGGGGCGTCCGGCAACTTCACGGCTGTCGACGACAGCGGCCGTACAGTGTTCAAATCACCGCCGGCCCAGATGTGGGACTCGGCAGGTATGGCCTCCGGGCCGCAGACGCAGTTGATGGCGGTCGGACGAGCCAGGACCGATGAGCCGCAGTCGGCCGACCGGTCGGAGACGACGCCGTCGGGTTCCGGATCCGAACCGGGGCAAGGCGACAACGTGGCCCGTATGGAGGTCGCGATAGCCAAAGACTCGCTTTCGGTTATCCCGGACGCGGAGATGCTCACTAAATCCAAGGAATCGGCATTCCCCCTGTTCATAGACCCGACCATCACCTGGGGTCAGTCGGAACGCACACTACTGCGTAGCGACGGCTACGAGTCGTACGGTTGGAACAACGGTGACGACGATCTCGGGAAAGGCGTCGGCAAGTGCGGCACCTGGAACGGCTATTACTGTGGCCCGGGCTATACACAGCGCCTGTATTTCGAGTTCTCGCCTGCCAGCCTGAAGGGCAAGAAGGTTCTGGACGCCACTTTCAGGGTGACGGAGCCCTGGGCGTTCCAGTGTGATCCGCGTTGGGTTGACCTGGTTCGGACGAACAACATCTCATCCTCCACCACGTGGTCGACACGGCCGGCGGAGCTGGACCTCATGGTGGACCGCAATGTCTCAGCCGGTCGCGGCTCGCTGTGCGACCCAGATTCGCCGGATGCGCCCATTGAGTTCAACGACAGCGCGGAGGAGAAGAACGAGAACTTGACGCCGACAGTGCGCGACTTCGCTGCGGGCAAGTTCTCCATGCTCACGCTCGAGGTCCGGGCGCACGACGAGTCTGACGCCTCGGCGTGGAAGCGGTTCAAGAACGATGCCGTAATCGCAGTGAAGTACGTGGGGCTGCCAGCCCTGCCCACCGAGGTCGGTGTGACCACAGGCTCTTCATATGTGTGCTCGAGCAGCTCGGCGTCTCCGAATATGGTGTCCGACCCAACGCCGCAGGTGCAGGGCAAGCCAAGGACTGCCTCCGGCGGTTCGGCCGGCGCGAGTCTTCGGATCCGGTGGCGGACGGAGAAGTACGACGGTACGACGTGGACTGTCGCCCACACGGACATCGACGGTCCGACATCCGGCTATGTCGGAGATTCAGTCAAGCAGTCGAGAAGCTTGCCGACGCTGCAGGAAGGAGTCCTCTACCGGCTGAAGGCCGTGACACTCTCGCACTATGAAGACGGCAGTAACCGCTTGAACTCCGGTTACAGCACGCCCTGTTACTTCAAAGTCGATCCGACCGCGCCTAAGGCTCCGATGGTGACCATCGGTTCCCCGTATACCGAGTGCACGGCCAACGCCTGTACGGGCCGAGGTGGACCGGGCGTGAAGGGCACGTTCACGTTCGCGCCTGCGCCGGGGGAGACGAATGTCGCGGGCTACCAGTACAGGTTGTCTGGTGAGGAGGCGTGGTCGGCTGACCAGATGGGCTTGACCAAGACGATCACCTTCGCGCCGGATAAGTCAGGCCTGACCACGCTGTATGCGCGAGCCAAAGACAGCGTCGGCACCGGCCGCTACGGCGCGGAGATGGCAGTCGACTTCCTGGTGAGTGCGGGCGAGGGGCCGGTCGGGCGGTGGCACTTCGCAGAGGCGAGCGGTGCTGCGTTGGACTCGGCGACATCCGATGGCGAGGACAACGCCACGCTGGCGGGTGGCGCAGTGCGCGACGACAAGGGGCGCCGTGGAGTGATCACGAAGGACTCCAGTGGCCTTCCGCTGGAGACGCCGGTCACTGATGCCGGCTTGTCCTTGAACGGGTCCACTGCCTACGCCCAGACGAACGCCCGTGTTCTCGAGACCCGCTCGGCCTTCACTCTTTCTGCCTGGGTACGGCTGGAACGCGACGACCGCGATGCCGCTGTGCTCTCGACGAGGGACAGCGTCAGCAGCCCGTTCCTCCTGGAGTACGAGGCGCATAACAAAACCTGGTGCTTCGGCATCCGGCAACCGGGTGCCACCGACATGTATACGGGGCAATATGCGGTCTACCCGGCACAGATCGGCGTGTGGACGCACCTGGCCGGCACCTACGATCCGTCGACGGGCAAGCTGATGCTCTATGTGGACGGCCGACGGCAGTACCAGGGCCAGAGCGTGGCAGGCTCGTACCCGTCGACCGCCCCACTGAGTTTCGGACGGCACGAGTTCAGCACGGGCCCCGGGTATTACTTCCAGGGGTCGATCGACGAAGTCGCCGTCTGGCAGCGGGCGCTGACTGCACGAGAGATCGCTGAAGAGGCCCGACTGCTGGTGGCGGGTGACACGTTTGCAGGCGTCGAACTGGTGGCGGACTGGAACGCCGAACGTGGTTCGGGTCCGACCATTCCCGACAGCACTTCCGGCTACGGCAAGAGTCTGACTCTGACGGCTGGAGCCACGCTGGAGGAGGGCGCTGCCGTGTTCGACGGGGTCGACGACGCGGCGACCACAACCGGCCCGGTGGTCAACGAGCACGGTGCGTTCACTGTGACGACTCTGGTTCAACTGGATCCCGCGAAGATCCTGGCCAAGAATGTCGGCTATGTGGGGCAAGTGCTGGGGCAGCGCACCGCGGACGGGTCTGCTTGGGGGTTCTTCTACCAGCTCACCGGCAAACCGACGGTATGGGATGAAGAGGCTCTGGAGGAGCGGACCGTTCCTGTTGGGCACTGGCACTTCGGACGTATCAACGATGACGGCAGTTTCTCGTCCGTTGTCTCCGACGACGTTGCCGAGTTGGGCAGCCCGGTGCGACTGACCGGTACGTATGACTCCTTGGAGGGAACGGTCAGTCTCTACCTCGGACACAACCAGAACGGCAGCGCCCGATCCTTCACGGTCAAGCTCGGCAGTGGTGACTTCACGATCGGAAAGGGATTTGCCGCCGGTGCCTGGAAGCATTATCTGCCCGGTCGGATATGGGAGGTGCGCCTGTGGGCGGGAGCGATGGCCAGCAGCGCGCAAATCGATGAGAGCGTCGGCGACTGAATAAGGCCTGGGGAGGGCAGCCAAGGTTGCCCTCCCCGGGAATCGAATAAGGAACATGTGCTGCGGAGGAAATGCTCTTCCACTCATACGCGGATGGGCGGTGATGTCGGGTGCTTTCGCGGCGGTTCATCACCGCCTGATTGTTTTCAGTAAATTCTTCAGTCGTCCCGTACTCGCTATGGCTGGATTTTGACGAACGGGACCGAATGGATGGGGTGAGAGGGCCGTCTGGGGTAATGCGATTGGTCGCGGCTACCGGCGGGAGGCTTCGGCTATTCAGGTAGAGGAAGCTCTCAGATGCACTTCTCGGGTTCGAGGAGAGCCCGGTCGCAGGGTCAGGCTTCCCGAGGGCGGTGCTCACCGGAGCCCGTCGGATGCCGGGTCCGTTAGGCTGGAGGCGTGGCAGTCGTCGATGTATCCGAAGAGCTCAAGTCCCTCTCCTCGACCATGGAGTCGATCGAGGCCGTTCTGGACCTCGACAAGCTGAGGGCAGACATCGCCGTGCTCGAGGAGCAGGCGGCCGCGCCGTCCCTGTGGGACAACCCGGACGAGGCGCAGAAGATCACCAGCAAGCTCTCCCACCTCCAGGCCGAGGTCAGGAAGGCCGACGCGCTGCGCGGCCGGATCGACGATCTCGCCGTGCTGTTCGAGATGGCCCAGGAGGAGGACGACCCGGACACCCTCGCGGAGGCCGAGTCCGAGCTCACTTCCGTCAGGAAGGCGCTCGACGAGATGGAGGTGCGCACGCTCCTCAGCGGGGAGTACGACGCCCGTGAGGCGCTCGTTAACATCCGCGCCGAGGCGGGCGGCGTCGACGCGGCCGACTTCGCCGAGAAGCTGCAGCGCATGTACCTGCGGTGGGCGGAGCAGAAGGGCTACAAGACCGAGGTCTACGAGACGTCGTACGCCGAAGAGGCCGGCATCAAGTCGACCACCTTCGCCGTGCAGGTGCCGTACGCCTACGGCACGCTCTCCGTGGAGCAGGGCACGCACCGCCTCGTGCGCATCTCGCCGTTCGACAACCAGGGCCGTCGGCAGACCTCCTTCGCGGGCGTCGAGATCCTCCCCGTGGTCGAGCAGACCGACCACATCGAGATCGACGAGTCCGAGCTGCGCGTCGACGTGTACCGCTCGTCCGGTCCGGGCGGCCAGGGCGTCAACACCACCGACTCCGCGGTGCGTCTGACCCACCTTCCCACCGGCATCGTCGTCTCCTGTCAGAACGAGCGGTCGCAGATCCAGAACAAGGCGACGGCCATGAACGTCCTCCAGGCGAAGCTGCTGGAGCGGCAACGCCAGGAGGAGCGGGCCAAGATGGACGCCCTCAAGGACGGCGGCAGCTCCTGGGGCAACCAGATGCGTTCGTATGTCCTGCACCCGTACCAGATGGTCAAGGACCTGCGCACCGAGTACGAGGTCGGCAACCCCGAGGCCGTGTTCAACGGTGAGATCGACGGGTTCCTGGAAGCCGGAATTCGCTGGCGCAAGCAGCAGGAGAAGTAGGTTTGTCGACACAGCAACCGCCCCTGATTCAGGGGCGGTTGCTTTTTACGTCACATTCACAGCACCAACATCACGCAAAGCGCCCTGACTTGGACATTGCGTACGCAACGGCCTTGACGCTGCTTTGAAAAATGGGGAGGGTGCAGTGTGGCATGCGTATCTCCGGGGCGCATGTGAACCGGGGGGATTCAGCTAGATCTCAGCTACCCCCGTCGATCACAGCCCCCGGCGCGGCCTCATCGACGATTCAGCTACTGGGGGTAGCAACCATATGACGAAGAAGACGCGCATCCGGGTCGCGCGCATAGCCGCCGGCGCCGTGATCGCCGCGGGCGCCTCGCTGACGGTGGCGGGCGTCGCCTCGGCCACCGGCAACGACGGCGGCCTCAGCGGTCTCGTGTCCACGTCCGGCGGGGGCGACGTCACCCCGCAGACGGGCGACGAGCCCTGCCCGATCGCGGTCTGCACGGACGGTGGCTCCGAGAACGGCGGCTCGGGCAACGGCGGCTCCGAGAACGGCGGCTCGGGCAACGGCGGCTCCGAGAACGGCGGCTCGGGCAACGGCGGCTCCGAGAACGGCGGCTCGGGCAACGGCGGCTCG
>NZ_JBEPBI010000020.1:0-7403 GCF_040299045.1 Streptomyces sp. NPDC001027 | reverse complement strand
CCGAGAACGGCGGCTCCGGCAATGGTGGCTCCGGCAACGGCGGCTCGGGCAATGGTGGCTCCGGCAACGGCGGCTCGGGCAATGGTGGCTCCGGTAATGGCGGCTCCGGCAACGGCGGCAGCACCTCCTCCGGGTCCTCCACGTCCGGCTCTTCCTCGACCGGGACGACCGGTACCACGGGCTCGACCGGCTCCACGGGTTCGACCGGTGGCTCCACCGTCGGTGGTCCGGACACCGACGGCACCTCCACTCAGGAGGAGGGCAGCTCCGCGCTGACCGACACCTCGGACACCACCTCCGACGCGGCCGCCCAGGGCGGCGGCAAGGAGCTGGCCGAGACCGGCGCCGGCGAGACCACGTTCCTCATCCTCGGCGCCGCCACGATGATCGCCGGCGGTATCGGCTTCCGGGTGCTGCCGCGCCTCGTGGCCGGCCGCGGCGGAGCCGCTGCCTGACGGCGAGCAGCCGTACGCACACGTGACGTGACGACCAGGGGCCCGGAGCTGATCAGCTCCGGGCCCCTGGTGATGCGCGGGTGGGTGACGGGCGGGCTACGCGGTCTGGTGGGCGAGCAGCGCCACCGCCGCCACCAGCACCGCCAGCAGCGCGATCAGCGCCATCGGGTTCAGCCCCGCGAAGAAGTTCTCCTGCTGCTGCAGCCGCTCGCGGTTCGCGCGGCACACGGGGCACCGGCCCTCGCTCACGGGGGCCGCGCAGTTAGCGCACACCAGCCGGTCGTACGTCATGCGCCTCGCCCTCCTTGCACCGGTTCCATGGACACAACGCCTCCGGGGGCGCGAACGTTCCCCTTCCACTGTGCCAGGTTCCTCCGGTGACCGCGCGGCTCACTCGAAGAGCGCTGGGCGTACAAAGTCCCGTACAAAAACGCACAAGCCCCACCCAACCCCTCCCGACGCCTGCGCCGCCCTCCCCGGTTCGCGTATGGTCACGCTCATCTACCCCCGGCGACCCGTGGTGCATCCGTGATCCGATTCGACAACGTCTCCAAGGTCTACCCCAAGCAGACCCGCCCCGCACTGAGGGATGTCTCCCTCGAGGTGGAGAAGGGCGAGTTCGTGTTCCTCGTGGGATCCTCCGGTTCCGGCAAGTCCACCTTCCTGCGGCTGGTGCTCCGCGAGGAGCGCACCAGCCAAGGCCAGGTGCACGTCCTGGGCAAGGACCTCGCCCGTCTGTCCAACTGGAAGGTGCCTCAGATGCGCCGGCAGCTGGGGACGGTGTTCCAGGACTTCCGGCTGCTGCCGAACAAGACGGTGGCGGAGAACGTCGCCTTCGCGCAGGAGGTCATCGGCAAGTCGAAGGGCGAGATCCGCAAGTCCGTGCCGCAGGTGCTCGACCTCGTCGGGCTCGGCGGCAAGGAGGAGCGGATGCCGGGCGAGCTGTCCGGCGGTGAGCAGCAGCGCGTGGCCATCGCCCGCGCCTTCGTGAACCGGCCGAAGCTGCTGATCGCGGACGAGCCCACCGGAAACCTCGACCCGCAGACCTCCGTGGGCATCATGAAACTGCTCGACCGGATCAACCGGACGGGCACGACCGTGCTGATGGCCACGCACGACCAGAACATCGTGGACCAGATGCGCAAGCGCGTCATCGAGCTGGAGCAGGGCCGCCTCGTGCGCGACCAGGCACGCGGCGTCTACGGCTACCAGCACTGACCGCCCCCGCCATCGCCCCCGCCCTCGCGGACGTCCCCGGAAAGGCCTGAACAACACGCCATGCGCGCCCAGTTCGTACTGTCGGAGATCGGCGTAGGTCTCCGCCGCAACCTGACGATGACCTTCGCCGTCGTCGTCTCCGTAGCCCTGTCCCTGGCGCTCTTCGGCGGGTCGCTTCTGATGAGCGACCAGGTCAGCACGATGAAGGGCTACTGGTACGACAAGGTCAACGTCTCGGTCTTCCTCTGCAACAAGAGCGACGCCGAGTCGGACGCCAACTGCGCCAAGGGCGCGGTCACCGCGGACCAGAAGAAGCAGATCAAGGCCGACCTCGACAAGATGGGCGTCGTCGAGAAGGTGACGTACGAGTCGCAGGACGACGCGTACAAGCACTACAAGGAGCAGTTCGGCGACTCCCCGCTGGCCAGCTCCCTCACCCCGGACCAGATGCAGGAGTCGTACCGGATCAAGCTCAAGGATCCGGAGAAGTACCAGGTCATCGCGACCGCCTTCGACGGGCGGGACGGCGTGCAGTCCGTCCAGGACCAGAAGGGCATCCTGGACAACCTCTTCGGGCTGCTCAACGGCATGAACTGGGCGGCGCGGGCGGTGATGGCGCTGATGCTCGTGGTCGCGTTGATGCTGATCGTCAACACCGTGCGCGTCTCGGCGTTCAGCCGTCGGCGCGAGACGGGGATCATGCGGCTCGTGGGCGCGTCGGGGTTCTACATCCAGGCGCCGTTCATCGCGGAGGCCGCCGTGGCCGGGCTCATCGGCGGCACGGTCGCCTGCGGATTCCTGGTGATCGGCCGGTACTTCATCATCGACAACGGCCTGGCGCTGTCAGAGAAGCTGAACTTGATCAACTTCATCGGCTGGGACGCCGTGTTGACGAAGCTTCCCCTCATCCTCGCCACGAGCCTGCTGATGCCCGCGCTTGCCGCTTTCTTCGCGTTGCGCAAGTACCTGAAGGTGTGACGCATGCCCCGAGGGTCGTACGGTCAACCGTCCGTACGGTTCTTCGCGTTCCCCTAGACTCACCGCCATGTCAGGCCGTGACCTGTTCTGTCAGCCCCGCCGTTTCGGCCGCGGGGCCGCGCTGACATTGGTGTTCGCGAGCGTTCTCGTCGCCGGTGCGGCGACCGGGTCGCTGCCGCGGGTGCCGGGCGACGGGCCGCGGAACGCCTCGGGCGCCGCACCCGCCACGGCCCCGGCCGGTCACTCGGAGGCCGTCGCGCGCGCCGCCGAGGAGGCCGCCGCCGAAGGCAAGTCCCCGATGGAGGCCGCCGAGCGGGCCGTCAGCCGCAGCGGGGACCGCTGGGCGGCCGTCTACTCCCCGGGCGAGTACGAGGAGTTCGAGGCGTCCCTCGACGGCCGGTACACCGGCGTGGGTCTGGAGGCCCGGCGCGAGCGGAGCGGCCGGATCGAGGTCACCAAGGTGCAGCCGGGCTCGCCGGCCGCTGCCGCCGGGGTCCGCCCGGGCGACCGGCTGCGCACCGTCGACGGACGGCCCGTGGACGGCCTCCCGGTCACCGACGTCGTGGCGTTACTGCGCGGTGACGCCGAGGACGCGTCCGCCGGCACCCCCGTCCGTCTCGGACTGGAGCGCGGCACGCGCGCGTGGACCGAGACCGTGCGCCGAGCGCTGCTGTCCACGGACTCCGTCACCGTCCGGGAGGTCGCCGACCGGGTCACCGTCGTCGCCGTCGCCGCCTTCACCAAGGGCGTCGGCAGCGCCGTGCGCGGCGCCGTGCGCCGTGCGCCGACCGACGGCAGGATCGTGCTGGACCTGCGCGGCAACTCCGGCGGCCTGGTCACCGAGGCCGTCACCACCGCCTCCGTCTTCCTCGACGGCGGCCTCGTCGCCACCTACGACGTCGACGGCGACCAGCGCGCCCTGCACGCCGAGGCGGGCGGCGACACCCGCAAGCCCCTGGTCGTCCTCGTCGACGGCGGCACGATGAGCGCGGCCGAACTGCTCACCGGCGCCCTGCAGGACCGCGGCCGGGCGATCGTCGTGGGATCGCGCACCTTCGGCAAGGGCTCCGTGCAGATGCCGCGTCGGCTGCCCGACGGCTCCGTCGCCGAGCTGACCGTCGGGCACTACCGCACCCCGTCCGGCCACGGCGTCGACGGCCGCGGCATCACGCCCGACCTGGAGGCGGACGACGGGGCGCTGGGACGGGCCGAGACCGTGCTGAGCGGGCTCGGGGACACGTCCTGATCGACCGCCGCCGCGGATCCACCCGTAATCGGCTTTCCCTTCGGCCCCGTCCGGGTGCGAAAATGGCGGGACTATGAGCAAGGGAATGTACGTACCGAAGGAGTCCCAGCCGAAGCAGGGCGGGGCGGCCGCCGCGGCCAAGGCCAAGGACGGCAAGCGCAAGATCGTCGCGCAGAACAAGAAGGCCCGGCACGACTACGCGATCATCGACGTGTACGAGGCCGGTCTGGTGCTCACCGGCACCGAGGTGAAGTCGCTGCGTCAGGGGCGCGCCTCGCTGACCGACGGCTTCGTGCAGATCGAGGGCGACGAGGCGTGGCTGCACGCCGCGCACATCCCCGAGTACAGCCAGGGCAGCTGGACCAACCACTCCGCGCGCCGCAAGCGCAAGCTGCTGCTGCACCGCGAGGAGATCGACAAGCTGGCGGTGAAGTCGGAGGAGACCGGGCACACGATCGTGCCGCTCGCCCTGTACTTCAAGGACGGCCGGGCCAAGGCCGAGATCGCGTTGGCCCGCGGCAAGAAGGAGTACGACAAGCGGCAGACCCTGCGCGAGAAGCAGGACCGCCGGGAGACGGACCGGGCGATCGCGGCGGCCAAGCGCAAGCAGCGGCACGCGTAGCCGACGCCGGCGGCCTCGCCGGGAATACGGTGGCATCGTCGTGCGTTGGTCACGTACGATGGCACCTGTGCCCCTCGGTGGGCACGGGCCCTCCTCGGAGGGATTTGAAAAATCAACATGGGGATGATCGGTTTCGACAGCGACTGTTGAAACAGGGGAAGCGTGTCGAGGAAGCGGCAATGATCTCGTAAACCATATGTCGCAAAAAATAATCGCCAATACCAAGAGCGATTCCCAGTCCTACGCTCTCGCTGCCTGATAAGCAGTGAGGTAGGGCCCTAAAGGGTGTCAGCCCGGGAGTGTTCCCGGCCCGGATCCTGGCATAATCTAGGGAACTAAACCATCTGGCCCGGTCACGGGGTGAGATGGGAAATCAAACAGTGACTGGGCCCGTCGGCGACTTGTTCGCGTGATCGCCGGGGCCGAGAAAATCACAGCGAACTGCACACGGAGAAGCCCTGATTCTGCACCGTTGGACGCGGGTTCGATTCCCGCCATCTCCACTCATCCCATGTGACATGAAGACCTCGCTCCCCTCAGGGAGCGGGGTCTTTGTGCGTGCGGCCCCGTGCGTGCGGTCCCGCGTCGGCGCCTGGGGCACGATCGCGGTCGGGATCCCGGTCGGGATCGGGATCGGGGTCAGGGTCGGGGTCGGGGTCGGGGTCGGCATGAGCATGCACGGACGATCGGTAGATGTCGGTGCGCGGTCAGAAAAGCAGGCAATCCGACATCCATCAAGGTGTATTTTCCGGCCATGCCTGGACGGGCGCCCCGTGCATGCCCTCGGGGTCGCCTTTCTGCCGCCCTCCCGTCATCGGTGTGACGAACTTGCTGGTCTCCTCCGGCGCTCGCTGCACGACCGCGATGCGCCGGCCGTCTGCCGAACATCGGAGCGCCCCTTCTGCGCCGCGGGCAGGGATGCGATCCGGCCATAGGCATGGGCATGACTTGTGTCCATAAATGACACAACGCGAATGCCGGGCCCATGCCTGCGCTAGGTTCGGAGATCTGAGCGCAATGGGATAAAAGGGGCGCGAGGGCTGGGTGGGGGCCTGGTTCCGTCGACGTGGGCTCGGGGTCGTAGGCGCTCCCGGAACAGTTCTGTGGGGGTAGTGCGCACGTGAAGAATTGGCGAGAAGAAGCCCAACCGGAGTGGCCCGAGGCCGTGTTCCCGACGAGGGACGTGCCGGTCGCGGGGGCGGGACCGGCAGGATCTCAGAGCGCTCCTGGGCTCGGGGGACACTCCCTGGCGCCGATGACGGGAAGCGGCGGAAGATATCGCTCGCTGATCGACGCACCGCGTGAGAACGGCCTGCCGCCGGCCCCTGCGGACGCGAACGGGACGCCCGTGGGCGAACCTTCGAGCGATCTCCGGGACCCCTGGGGGGAGAAGCCCGGCGGTCCGGAAGGGGAGGGCTCCGACCCCGGCGAGGTGACCGTCCAGCTCGACCCGCTGAAGCAGGGGCGGCCGGACGGCTCCGACGCCGCCTCCGACGTCCCCGTCTTCGTCGACGAGTCCGGTCGCCGCAGCCGGACGTTCCGCCGCATCGGCATCTTCGTGGGCATCGCGTGCGGGGCGTACGCCGTGGTCATCGTGGTCGCGCTGCTCTCGGGCAACGCGGGCGCGCCCTGGCTGCCGGTACCGGTGCCTGGGCAGGCCGACGACAAGCCGGCGGCCGGCGAGGTGGGCAGCTCCTCGGCGCCCGACGACTCCGCCTCCTCGCACCCCGGAGCGCCGGGCTCCGCGCGTCCCGGCGGGACGGGGGCCACTGCCTCCGGGGCTCCCGCCGAACCGGGCAAGCCGGGGGCGAGCAGGGCGCCGGGCGCCTCGGGCAGCGCCGCGCCGACCGGTGGGGCGTCCGCGTCGGCCCGGCCCTCGGCCGGCGGAGCCGTCCGGCCCAGCGCCGGCCCGACGGCCTCGGGCTCCCCGGCCTCGGGTCCGACCGGCCCGGTGATCGCGCCGCCGGCGTCCACCCCGCCGCCGCCCGCCTCCCCGCCCGCGGAGTCCCCCTCACCGGTCTCGTCCCCGTCCCCGGCCGGCGGAGCCTCGACCACCGTCGCGGGCGGCCCCGCGGAACCGGCCCCGGCCGCCTCGACCCCGGCGGCCTGAAAAGCCCCGTGAGCACGGTCGGCCGACGGCGTGCGGACGGACGGGAAGGGACGGAGGCGCAATCCCGCGGAGAGCGGGGGACAGGGCAGGAGCGGGGCCCGCGGCAAGGGCGGGAGCAGCGGCTCGGCCGCGTGCGGCTGCGCGCCGCGCCGGCCTGACGTGCTCGGGTCCGGCTCGGCCGCCACGGTCCTGCCCGGGCCCGGCCCGGTTCCCGTCGGCCCGGCGTCCCCCGCCGGCCGCGTGCCTCCGACCGGGTCATCGACCGGGTCACTGACCCGGCACGCTCTCCGCCGTCGGCCCGGCGACGGCAATCCGTCCCGCTCCCCGCGTCCGCCGGGCGCCCCGCGATCCGTCCCGCCGTCCGCTGCCCGCCGTCCGAATCCGTCCCGCTCCTCGCCGTGCGCCCGGAGCCCGTCCGCTTCCCGCCGTCCGTCCGGAGTCCGTCCCGGTTCCCGGCGTGCGTCCGGAGTCCGGTCGGCGGACCCCGCCGTCCGGCCGTCCGGCCGACGCGGCCCGGTGCCGCAGCCCCAGCGGGGCGGTCCCGGCGGCGGGCAACCCTCGTCCACCTCTCGTCCCCGGAGAACCAGCTCTCATGGCACCACATACCAGCCGGCGTTCGGCCCGACGGTCCGCCGTCAGGCATTCCGCGCACGCCTCCGGCGGCCAGGCCGCCTCCGCCGCCCCGCCCGAAGGCGAGCCGGGCGATGGACGCAAGGCCGGCCGGCGGTCCGGCGCATCACGGCGCGGCCGGGCCGCCGGCGGTCCCGCGCACGG